>NZ_LSKH01000306.1:0-81665 GCF_001557395.1 Sphingomonas sp. CCH5-D11
GCCCGAAATGGTCCCGCCGGTCGCGGTGACGGCGGCACGTCCGCCGGAACGGTAGCTGTCCTTGAGCGAGGCTGCCGCCTTGCGGAGCGGCGACATGGCGGCGCCGACGGCGGCCTGGCCGACGCCGCCTGCGCCGCCAGCGACTGCGGCCGCGCCAGACTTGCCGGCCGAACCGAGCGCATAGGCGCTGTTGGCCGCTCCCGATGTGAAGGCGGCGCCGCGCGCCGCGCCGCCGACCGCGCCCGCTGCCGCGCCGACACCAAGCCGGGCGGCGGCAGCGCCGCCGGCCAGCGCGCCGCCAGCTGCGAGCACGGTTCCCGCTGCGGCCCCGGCGCCAAGCGCCGGGCCGCCCGACACGATGCCATTGGCGATCGATGGGCCGAAGATGCCAAGGCCGAGAAGACAGAGCGAGGCGAGCGCGACGGCCATCGCGTCCTCGATGCTGGGCTGCGCGCCCCCGAACCCGGCGCGGAACTCGTCGAACAAAGTCGAGCCGATACCAACG
Organism: Sphingomonas sp. CCH5-D11; assembly: GCF_001557395.1. Taxonomy (NCBI): domain Bacteria; kingdom Pseudomonadati; phylum Pseudomonadota; class Alphaproteobacteria; order Sphingomonadales; family Sphingomonadaceae; genus Sphingomonas; species Sphingomonas sp. CCH5-D11. The sequence goes on from NZ_LSKH01000306.1 coordinate 506, forward strand.
ATGACGGCGAGCACCAGCACCTTGATGCCGGACGAGATTACCAGACCAAGCACGCGCTCGGCCATGAAGGCGGTCTTGCCGAACAGGCCGAACGGGATGAGGACGAAGCCGCAGAGCGTCGCCAACTTGAACTCGATCAACGTGATGAAAAGCTGGATCGACAGGATGAAGAAGGCCAGCACGACCATCACCCAGGCGAACAGCAGCACGGCGATCTGGATGAAGTTCTCGAAGAACGACACCCAGCCCATCAGGTCGGAAATGGATTCGAGGATCGGCTGGCCCGCGTCCAAGCCCACCTGCGCGACGCGGCCGGGCTGGAGCAACTCGGCAGCCGTAAAGCCGGTGCCGGATGCTTTCAGCCCCAAACCGGCGAAGCTCTCGAAGACGATTCGCGCCAGGCTGTTCCAGTTGCCGATGATGTAGGCGAAGATGCCGACGAAGAGAGTTTTCTTGACGAGGCGCGCGATGATGTCGTCGCCTTCGCCCCACGTCCAGAACAGTGCGGCCAAGGTCACGTCGATGACGATCAGGGTGGTGGCGATGAACGCCACCTCGCCGCCCAGCAGGCCGAACCCGCTGTCGATGTAGCGGGTGAAGACATCCAGAAAGCGATCGACGACGCCGGTGCCGCCCATATCAATTCTCCTGCGAGGTGGCGCCGTCGGCGATGCGGGCGGCGGGGCGCGCGCCGGGCGCGAGGAACCGGCGACGGTTCTCGGCCCAGGCACGCAGGCAATCCGGGTCACTCGCCCCGGCCGCGCCGATCGACTGGCAGCGGCGCAACTCGATCAGGAGCGGGTCCGTCGCCGGTGTCTCGGCGACGGTCGCCGGCCCCGCGCGCGGTGGCTCTGGCGCACGGCTCATCTCGATCGCCGTCATCGTGATGGCGATGGCGATGAAGATGACGGCGCCGACGCGCGCGAGGAGCTTGGTGTCCATGACGATCAGTCGTGGAACATGCGGGCGTTGCCCGGCTGATAGCCGGTGGACCGCGTCAGGAAGCGGCGGAGCCGTTCGCGGCTTTCGGCTTCGACGGCGGCGTTGCGCGCCGAGTCTAGCGCCTGCGCCCGGCCCTGCGCGGCGAGCAGCGCGGTCAGGTCGGCAAGCTGCTGCGATTGCAGCGCGAGAAGCTGATTGCCCGCTTGGGCAGCCTGAAGCGCGCCGGTCGCCGACTGGCTGGAGGTGACCAAGCCGTCCATCGTCGTGCGGGCGCCGTCGATGTTGCCGACGACGCCGGCCTGAACACGCAGCGCATCCTCGAACGCGCCGACGCTATCCTCCCAGCGCGCATTGGCGTTGGCGACCATCTGCGCGTGGGTGCCGGTCAGCGCCGCGCCCTTGTAGCGGTCGTTGAATACCTGCTGGACGTTCTGCACGTCGTAGGCGATGCGCTGCGCTTCCCCGAGAAGTTGCTGGGTGCGCTGCACCTGCTGCTGCAACTGCTGGAGGGAGCTGAAGGGCAGCGAAGCCAGGTTGCGCGCCTCGTTTATGAGGCTGGTCGCCTGCTGCTGAATTTGCTGGATTTGATTGTTGACCTGCTGGAGCGACCGCGCGGCCGTCAGCACGTTCTGCGCATAATTGGTCGGGTCATAGACGATCCCGCCGAACTGAGCGTGCGCCGGCGTGGCGGCGGTGATGCCGATCAGGCTCGACGTAGCGATAGCGCCTGCCAGCATGGCGCGGCGCAGGATATTGGGTTTCATGGGGTCATGTCCTTCAAGGCAAGGGGGAGCTGGCCGACATCTTCCCGCGGGCCGGCCAGCGGATCGGGTTGGGGTTCGGGAAGAAGATCGACCGCCCAGGCCAGGCCGCGATGACGCAGCCATTCGGCGGCGAAGCGTTCGCGGCCGTGGGTCTCGACCAGTTCGGCGATGCGGAGCTGATCGGTCTTGGAAGAAGCGGCGGCGAAGGCCAGCGCGACCTCGCCCAGCCCCAGCTCGAACAGCCGATTGCCGCGCCGCGACTGGCAGTAATAGTCGCGCTTGGGCGTGGCTCGGCTCAGGATTTCGATCTGGCGGGCGTTGAGCCCGAACCGCTCGTAGATGGCCGCGATCTGCGGCTCGGCCGCGCGCTCGTTCGGCAGGAAGATGCGCGTCGGGCAGCTTTCGATGATGGCCGGCGCGATGTTCGAGGTTTCAATATCGGCGAGGCTCTGCGTGGCGAACACAACGCTGGCGTTTTTCTTGCGCAGCGTTTTCAGCCATTCGCGGAGCTGCGCGGCGAACTCCGGGCTGTCGAGAACCAGCCAGCCCTCGTCGATGATGATGAGCGTGGGCGAGCCGTCCAGCCGGCCTTCGATCCGGTGGAACAGGTAGGACAGCACTGCGGCGGCCGACCCGGCGCCCACCAAACCCTCGGTCTCGAACGCCTGGATCGACGCCTCGCCGAGCCGCTCGCCCTCGGCGTCGAGCAGCCGGCCCCACGGCCCACCGAGGCAATACGAAGCGAGCGCCTGTTTGAGCTGCTGCGATTGCAACAGCACGGCGAGGCCGGTCAGCGTGCGTTCCGGTACGGGCGCGCTGGCGAGCGAGCCGAGCGCCGACCACAGATGCTCCTTGGCCTGCGGATCGACTGTAACGCCTTCGCTCGTGAGGATCGCCGCCAACCATTCGGCGGCCCATGCGCGCTCGGCCGAATCGTCGATCCGGGCAAGCGGCTGGAGCTGCACGCCGTCACCGGCCTCGTCGGCGAGCATCCCGCCGAGATCCTGCCAGTCGCCGCCCATGCCGATCGCGGCGGCGCGGATGCTGCCGCCGAAGTCGAAGGCGAAGACTTGGGCCCGTTCGTAGCGTCGGAACTGCATCGCCATGAGGGCGAGCAGCACTGATTTGCCGGCGCCGGTCGGGCCGACGATCAGCGTGTGGCCGACGTCGCCGACGTGAAGGGAAAACCGGAACGGGGTCGAGCCTTCGGTCTTGCCATAGAGCAAGGGGGGCGCACCGAAATGCTCGTCCCGTTCCGGCCCCGCCCATACTGCTGACAGGGGGATCAGGTGGGCGAGATTGATCGTGGAAATCGGGGGTTGGCGGACGTTGGCGTAGGTGTGGCCGGGGAGGCTCCCCAGCCATGCCTCGATCGCGTTCATGCCCTCGGGGATGACGGTGAAGTCGCGACCCTGGACGACCTTCTCGACCAGCCGCAGCTTCTCGGCGGCGATTGCGGGATCACGGTCCCATACCGTCACCGTGGCGGTAACATAGGCCACACCTGCATAGTCGGCGCCCAACTCCTGCAGGGCGGTGTCGGCGTCGGCGGCCTTGTTCGAGGCGTCGCTGTCCACAAGGACCGACGCCTCGTTGGTCATCACCTCTTTCAGAATCGCAACGACGCTCTTGCGCTTGGCGAACCACTGGCGGCGGATGCGGCTCAGCAGCTTGGTCGCGTCGGTCTTGTCGAGCATGATCGCGCGGGTCGCCCAGCGATACTCGAAGGCCAAGCGGTTCAGCTCGTCGAGCAAGCCGGGGAAGGTTACGCTCGGGAAGCCGACGACGGTGAGCGTGCGCAGATGATGCTCGCCCAGGCGCGGCTCCAGCCCGCCGGTCAGCGGCTCGTCGGCCAGGAGCGCGTCGAGGTGCATCGGCGTTTCCGGCACGCGCACGCGCTGGCGGCGCGTCGAAACCGTGCTGTGTAGATAGGTTAGCGTCTCCGCGTCATCGAGCCAGCGAACCTCGGGCACGAAGCCTTCGACCAGATTGAGCACACGGTCGCTGCGATCGGTGAAGCCCTTGAGCAGCTCCCACGGATCGACGCCGGATGTGGAGCGGCCCTCGTAAAGCCAGCCTTCGGCGCGCGCCGCTTCCTCGGCCGGCGGCATCCACAGCAACGTCAGATAATAGGCGCTCTCGAAATGCGCGCCTTCCTCGCTGAATTGCTCGCGCCGCTCCATATCGACCAGCTCGGATACGGGATCGGGGAAGTCGGAGGCCGGGTAGTCGAGAGCCGGCGTCCGCTGCGCCTCGACGAAGATCGCCCAGCCCGAGCTCAAGCGGCGCAGCGACCCATTCAGCCGCGAGGTCGTGGCGACCAGCTCGGCCGGCGTCGCGCTGTCAAGGTCGGGACCGCGGAAGCGCGCCGTGCGCTGGAAGCTGCCGTCCTTATTGAGGACGACGCCCTCGCCGACTAGCGCCGCCCAGGGCAGGAAGTCGGCCAGGTGCGCAGCCTTGCTGCGATATTCACGCAAGCTTATCATGGCCGCATCCATGTCGGGTAACGGAGGTGGCGGCGGGCCACGTCCACGAATTGCGGGTCGCGGCGGGCGGCCCAGACGGACAGCCCGTGGCCGACGGCCCAAATGACTAGGCCGGCGATCCACAGGCGCAGGCCGAGGCCGATCGCGCCCGCCAGCGTCCCGTTGACGATGGCGAGCGAGCGCGGGGCGCCGCCGAGCAATATCTGCTCGGTCAGCGCCCGGTGGACCGGGGCGAAATAGCCTGCGACCGGTTCGCCATAATCGGCCGCGCCGTTCATGCGATCAGCGCTCCGCCACCGAAGGAGAAGAACGACAGGAAGAAGCTCGACGCAGCGAACGCGATGGACAGGCCGAACACGATCTGGATCAGCCGGCGCGAGCCGCCCGACGTGTCACCGAAGGCAAGCGTGAGGCCGGTCACGATGATGATGATGACGGCGATGATCTTGGCGACCGGCCCCTCGATGCTTTCGAGGATCGACTGGAGCGGCGCTTCCCACGGCATCGACGAGCCGCCGGCATGGGCCGGAACGGCGAAGGTCAGCGCAATCACGCTGGCGGTGGCGGTAAGCATGGCGCGGCGCGCGCCACGCCGAAGGGCATGGATCATGGCAGGTCTCCGGGTTGGGGGGTGATGAGCGGTGCGAGGCGGTAGTCGCCGGTCGCAGGGTCGAGCCCTTCGACGCGGGCCAGCTCGGTCAGCCGGCGTCCGTGCGCATCGCGGACCAGCACGGCGATCAGGTCGATCGTCTCGGCGATCAGCGCGCGCGGGACCGAGACAACGGCCTCTTGGATGAGCTGCTCCATGCGCCGCAGCGCGCCGAGCGCGGTGCCGGCGTGGATCGTGCCCACGCCGCCGGGGTGGCCGGTGCCCCAGGCTTTGATGAGGTCGAGCGCCTCGGTGCCGCGCACCTCGCCGATGGGTATGCGGTCGGGCCGCAGTCGCAGCGACGAGCGGACCAGCTCAGACAGCGACACCACGCCATCCTTGGTCCGCATGGCGACGAGGTTAGGCGCGGCGCATTGCAGCTCGCGCGTATCTTCGATCAGGACGATGCGGTCGGTGGTCTTGGCGACCTCCGCCAATAGCGCGTTGACCAACGTGGTCTTGCCCGCGCCGGTGCCGCCCGCGACGAGGATGTTTGCGCGGGTCTCAACACCGTGGCGCAGCGCCTCGGCCTCAACCGCCGACATGATCCCGGCGCGCGCATAATCCTCGAGCGTGAACACAGCGACGGCGGGCTTCCGTATGGCGAAGGCTGGCGCCGCGACGACGGGCGGCAGCAATCCCTCGAACCGCTCACCGCCTTCCGGCAGCTCGGCCGACACGCGCGGGGATTGGGCGTGAACTTCGACACCGACATGGTGCGCGACCAGGCGGACGATGCGCTCGCCATCGGCAGCGCTCAGCAGCTCCCCCGTATCGCTGATGCCCTCGCCGAGCCGGTCGAGCCACAGCCGGCCGTCCGGGTTCAACATCACCTCGATCACAGCTGGGTCGTCGAGCCATCCCGCGATCGACGGCCCGAGCGCGGTGCGCAGCATCCGCGCGCCGCGTGATTTTGCCTCGGATCGGATCGGGTGGATGGTCAACGATTGGCCCCTGAAATGAGCCGGGCGAACCGCCGCCCGGCGTCAGGAGCACATCAAGAGAGCCAGAAACTCAGCCGTTGCAACAGCTACTCGCGGGCGTAGTAGAGGGGGCGGTAGATACGCGGTCGACGGCGATTTCGCTCGTTGCAGAAGCCGGTTGGCGTGCTCGTCCGAGAATCCGAATCGGCGGCAGAGTAAAATTGTTCTAAAGCTTTGCGCTGGAGCACCGCTATTGAGCGCGCATAGCGACGCGATTGCGGAATTGGGGATCGGCGATGGCTGACTGGATTTACGTAGACAATTCCAACGTGTTCATCGAGGGCAAGCGTGTCAGCGCGGTGAAGCTAGGGCTCGCGCCCGACATTTGGGACGCGTTTCATTATCGCATCCTCGACAACGACTATCGTATGAGCTTTGGTAAGCTCTACGAGTTCGTTGCTGGCCAAAACAGGGCGGACACCGCGCGCGCTATGCTGTTCGGCTCGCGCCCGCCCGAGAACGACGCGATCTGGGATATCGCGAAGCGCGCTGGGTTCGAAGTCGTGACGCACGACCGCAACGTCGCGAACAAGGAGAAGAAGATCGACACCGGCTTGGTCGCGGCGCTCACCCGCGACGCGTACCGCAACGCTAAACCGGGCGACATCTTCACCATCGTGTCGGGCGACAACGACTATGTCCCGGCCGTACAACAGCTTCGAGACGACGGCTTCCAAGTCGATGTCGTCTTTTGGAGTCACGCCGGCAAGGAACTGCGCGAGACGGCGTCGAACTTCATCTCGCTTGACGACCACCTCGACAACCTTCGGGTCTAAATGGGAATCAGTCCGTTTCAGTGCCGGTCTTGGGCCAGAGGTCTTCCGGGATTTCGTCGATCAGATTCTTGCCGCTCGCGTAGCGCCGGCCGAGTGTTTCTATGAAGCCCTCGTAGCGCTTGCGCCCTTTGACTTGCGCGGCCGCCTGGTCTTCGTCGGGGAGCGGAGGCGTCACGGAAAGCCAGAAGCGCACGAACAGCGCCAGCGCCTCAGTTGAGAGGCCCGTGTTGCGCTCCAGCCGCTGGACCTGCCGCGACAGGCGATCAAGCCTGCGCGCGAATGCCGCCTCCATCCGGTCGGCGCCGTCTGGCGAAAGGTAAGACGCGACTGCCGCCTCCACGATTGCCGACCGTGATATGCGGCGGCGGATCGCCAACTCGTCCACCTGCTTGGCGAGCGCGGGTGGGAAATAAACGTTCAGTCGGGTTCGCATGACGGGCCTCCTACAATTCGATGCCGTCGCCGGGATCGAGCGACGCTTGCCGTGCTAGCCCCTGCATCCGGCGACGCACGGCCGCCTGCCGAGCCGCCTCGTCCTGCTCATCCTCGACGATTGCGAACTCTTGGGACGGTGCCGGCGCGGTTTCGGGCGCGATGGCGACATGCTCGGGCAACTCGGGCTCGCGGCGCAGCCCGCCATTGGCCGCGTCCTCAACATCACGGACGATGCGCGCGACCTGCTTCGGATCGGCGGATGCCTGCCGCCCGGTCCAGTCATCGGGCCTCACCCTAGCCGCCTCCGGTGCGGGCACCGACGCAATCCGCTCGGACAGGCGGCGATCCAGATAGTAGCGCGCCTTCTTCGCGCGGATCGGATGAACGCCCGCGACCATGACGATCTCGTCGTCGGGTGGGAGTTGCATCACCTCCCCGGGCGTCAGGAGCTGGCGGGCGGTCTCGGACCGCGACACCATCAAATGCCCGAGCCACGGCGACAGGCGATGCCCGGCATAGTTCTTCATCGCCCGCATTTCGGTCGCGGTGCCGAGCGCGTCCGACACGCGCTTGGCGGTTCGCTCGTCGTTGGTCGCGAAGCTCACCCGCACATGGCAGTTGTCGAGAATAGCGTTGTTCGGACCGTAAGCCTTCTCGATCTGATTGAGCGACTGCGCGATCAGGAACGCCTTGAGGCCATATCCCGCCATGAACGCCAGGGCGGACTCGAAGAAGTCGAGCCGCCCGAGCGCCGGAAACTCGTCGAGCATCAACAGCACGCGATGGCGGTTGCCCTTCGGCGTCAGCTCCTCGGTCAAGCGGCGCCCGATCTGATTGAGGATGAGGCGGATCAGCGGCTTCGTGCGCGAGATGTCGCTGGGCGGCACGACCAGATACAGCGTCGCCGGCCGATCCCCCTCGACCAGATCCGATATGCGCCACTGGCAGGCGCGTGTGACCTGCGCCACGACGGGATCGCGGTAGAGGCCGAGGAACGACATGGCGGTGCTGAGCACGCCCGATCGCTCGTTGTCCGACTTGTTCAACAACTCGCGCGCGGCCGAAGCAACGACGGGATGCACGCCGGCTTCGCCCAAATGCGGCGTAGCCATCATCGCCGCCAAGGTCTGTTCGATCGTGCGCGCCGGGTCGGACAGGAATCCGGCGACGCCGGCCAGGGTCTTGTCCCCCTCGGCATAGAGGACGTGGAGGATCGCGCCGACCAGCAAGCTATGGCTCGTTTTTTCCCAGTGGTTTCGGCGCTCCAGCGAGCCTTCGGGATCGACCAGAACGTCGGCGACATTCTGCACGTCGCGCACTTCCCATTGGCCGCGCCGCACCTCCAGCAACGGGTTGTAGGCCGCCGACCCCGCGTTGGTCGGATCGAACAAGAGCACGCGGCCATGTTGTGCGCGAAAACCGGCGGTCAGCGTCCAGTTCTCGCCCTTGATGTCGTGGACGATCGCCGACGCCGGCCAAGTCAGCAGCGACGGCACGACCAGGCCGACGCCCTTGCCCGAACGGGTCGGGGCAAAGCACAGCACATGCTCAGGGCCGTCGTGGCGCAGATAGTCGCGGGCGAGCCTGCCGAGCACGACGCCGTTCGGCCCGAGCAGCCCGGCGCCGCGAACCTCGCGCTCAGTCGCCCAGCGAGCCGACCCGTAGGTCTCGGCGTTTTTCAATTCACGCGCGCGCCACACCGACATGCCGATGGCGACGGCGATCGACGCGAAGCCGCCCGACGCGGCGATGTAAGCACCGGTGAGGAATATGCTTGGTGCATAGGCGTCGAATGAGAACCACCACCAGAAGAAAGCCGGCGGCGGATAGACCCGCCAGCCGAACGCCACGAACCAGGGCGGCCCAAGCTCGGGCTGATAGGCGAGCGCGGCGGCGGTCCACTGCGTCGCACCCCACACCCCGGCGAGCACGATCAGGAACACGGTGATGATCTGGCCCCAGAGTATCTTGGTCGCGGACATGGAGGTCTCCTGATTTAGATGCCAAGGCCGCGCTTGCGGCCCAGCGTCCAGTCGATCCCGCCGCCGGCGCGGACGACGCCGGACACCTGACGGCCGAGCTGCTGTTCGAAGGTGCTGGTCCACGGAACGAGCCGGAAGCCGAGCCCGTCGTCGATCATGGCGAAGCGGCCTGACGCGAGCGCGAGGCGCTGGCGCACGATGCCAGCGATCTTCTCGCCAGAGCCGGCGGGCCGATAGGCAAGCCCGGTCTCGCCCGCGATCTTCGCGCCAACCGCGTCCAGCTCGCGCTTGCGGAGCGTGTCGAGCATCCCGCGCTCGAACACCGTCCGCTCGCCGAAGCGGCGCGCCAGCTCTTCCTTGACGAGATGGTCGGTGCGCGCGTCCATCGCGCGCCGCACCTCGGCGCCGAACCCGCCATCGGCGACGCCAGCGCCGCGCTCGATCAGCCGATGGTCGAGCCAGGTCGCGCCAGGCGCTTTCACCTGCGCGGCAAGGTCGAGGTCCGATCGGGTGGCGAGGATAAAGGTCGGCTTCTCCTCGCCGGCCCGTTCGATCGCGCGCAGCTCGACGATGCCGCCGAGCTTGGGGCTGTGCTCCAGCGCCTCGATGCCGGGTAGCCGGACATGGTGGGTGCGGCCATCGGTGCCGTCGATCACAGCATAGGCCGTGCCGGTCAGCTCGTCGTGCAAGCCCTTGTCGATCAGCCGGCCAGCGATTGGCTTCTCGGGCGCGCCGCTGACCACGGCGTAGCTGTCGAGTGGCCGATCCTGCCCGCGGTCTCTTAGCGCCGCGCCGATCGTGCGGATGATGTCGCCGCGCGTGCCCAGCTCGCGCAGCTTCGCCGCCGCGCCTTTCGCCACCGCCCATTGGCCGGAATCGCCTTCGGCAGCGAGCCCCATCGTTTCCAGGTGCTGCAAGCGCCCGATCATCAAGCGGCGGAGCCGCGGATCGTCGGGGCCGGGCCACTCGGGGCGCAGGTCGATGACGCCCAGCTCATCGGCGGAACGCTGGATCTCGGAATCGAGCCGGGTCCAGCGTTCCGCCGTCACCTCACGGTCGAGCGCGCGCTGCACCTCATTTTCGGGCTTCGGCCCCAACTCGGCGAACGCCAGGTCTTGCGCGCGCGAGCGAAGATTGTGGCTGATGTAGTCGCGGGAGATAACGAGATCGGCGCCCTGATCGGTAACGCCGCGCACGAGCAAGTGGACGTGCGGATTGTCGGTGTTCCAGTGATCGACCGCAACCCAATCGAGCCGCGTCCCCAAGTCCGCCTCCATCTGCCGCATCAGGTCGCGCGTGTATTCACGCAGGTCGGTCAGGTCGGCGGCATCCTCCGGCGACACGATGACCCGGAAATGGTGCCGGTCATCCTTGCACCGCTCGGTGAAACCGCGATCGTCAGCGTTGTCCTCGGCCGCATCGAACATGCGCGTCGGCGAGCCGTCGCGGGTGACGCCCTCACGCTTCAGATAGGCGACGTGCGCGGACAGCGGCGCCATTCGCCGGCCGCCCCGGCTGCGCGTGGTAACGGGCAGCATCTTGACCATGACGCGCCGGCCCGAGCCGAACAGGCGACTGCGGGCGAACGCGGTGCGTCCACGCCCGAAGGTCGATTGCGCGCCTCGGCGCGCGCCGCTGGCGCCGCCCCGCCGGCCGCCGCTGTGGATCGCAGCGACGCGAAGCACCTCGGCGATCAGGCCGCGCGCGTTGCGGCCCTGCGCCTTGCTGCGCTTGGCCTTGCCCGGCCGGACGCGAAACTCGCCGTCCTCGCTCACGGCCGGGCCGCCTTCGGCCGAAAATGGCCTGCGGTGCCATTCGAGGCGTTGTTTTTGCTGGCTTTTCCCTTCCGCGCGGCACGCGCGTCGACTGACGCCCCCGCGTGAAGCCACGGAAAAGCCTCGGCTTTTCGTCTGAACGGGGTGCGGCTTATATCTTGCCCTCGTCTGTCCCTGCCGTTTTCCTCCTCCCCAGCGCCATTGCTGCTTCGGACGGAGGATGGGGCTCCCGCGCGGATCATCGCGGTCGGCCCGCGCGGACGCGGGGCACGAACAGCGTGTCGCGCGGCTCATTAGCGGACGGCTCAGCCGCGCGAACGTCGCCGGGCGTCGGCCGGTCGGTCGGTGGTTCGGATGCGGCTACTTCGCCGCCCGACTCCCCGGCGACAGTTTCCGAAGCGGCGCTAGCGGTGCGGACGAACAGCGCCGCACGACGCCATGCGAACGGATCAGGCGTAGCATTCGCCGCCACCTCCAGCGCGCCTGATACGCCCGTAATCGGTGCGAGCTGGTCGAGATATCCGACCGTTTCCGGAGGCAGAGGACGGCCGCGAGACACGAAGTCGTCGTAGCGGCCCGGTCCCGCATTATAGGCCGCCAGCATCGCGCTCGCGTTGCCGTAGCGGTCGTGCATCTCGCGCAGATAAGCGGCACCCGCCATGATGTTGTCGCGCACGTCGAACGGATCGGGGCCGAGGCCGTAACGGGTGCGCAGGCCCGCCCAGGTCGCGGGCATGATCTGCATCAAGCCCATCGCCCCGGCGCGCGACACGGCGCGGGCATTGCCGCCGCTCTCGACGCGCATCACCGCCCATATCCACGCCTCGGGGATGCCGAACCGCCGCGCGGCCGAGGCGACATGAGCGGCGTATGGATGCACAAGCGCCGATCGAGCGACCGGCATTTCCTGCGCCATCGCCGGGGCCGGCGCGACGCCGCCGGACAGCAGGACGACGGCGAGCACCACTGCCGATCCGACTCCGCTCCGTCGCCAGCCTGCCGGCGTGCTCGCTGCGGTCAAGGGTGCGCGCAAAGCGCCGGCCTTTGGCCGCCCTTGACCTTCGCTGCGCGCCCCGGCCGGCCTGCGACCGAGCGGGACGAAGGGATGAGACGGCTTTCCCGCGAACAAAGGGATGATGATCGGCCGCACGGGATCAGTCCTGCTCGCGCGACTTTGGCTGGCGGTTCCAGCGCAGCGACCAAGCCGACTTGTCGGCGGCGTTCTGGAACAGCGCGGCGCGGATCGGCTGCGCAAACGCGGGATCGTCGATGCGCAGCGAGACATAATCCCCGGCGCGCTCGCCGCTCTCGTTCCAGCCGGCGCCGATCTCCGGGCCTTCGCCGCCGTCGCCGCGGTGAACGCGCCAGTCCGGCGCCTTGTCGGCGTCGCTCTGCTCAGCCGGAACGATCGAGATACGGATGTCGAGGGTCGCCGTCTCGATGATGCCTTCGTAGCCTTTGGCGGTGCGGAAGAAGCTGCCGATCTGCATGATGATCTCCTTTGAGTTGGCAGGCGGTGAATCGGATCAGCGCCAAATGAGCGGCGCCTCGGGTGTGTCGCGGGTGAGGATCGGGATGGCGCGGCCGAGCACGGTGGAGGCCGGCAGCGGCCCGAAATAACGGCCGTCCATGCTGTCGGCGTGGTCGGGGTTGAGCATCAGCAGCTCGCCGGTGCGCAGCGTGCGGCAGCCTTGCCAGACCGGCAGCGGGCGGCCGCGGCCGTCGCGCTGCCGGGCGACGACGACGGGCCGCCCATCGACGCTCACGACTGCGTTGATGCGGCAAACGATCTGCCCCGGCCGGGCCGCGACATGCTTCAACAGCGGCACGCGCTCGCCGAGATAGCCGCGCTCCGCCAGCCAGCGCGCCAGCACCGGTGGCGGCGTCACGGCGACCAATGCACCGTTCGGCGGATCGGGAAGCGGCTCGATCCGGTAGAGCCCGATCGGCGCGCTCGCGCTGGCGTTCCAGACGACGCGCGGGAGCGGATCGAACACCGCCACGGCGAGGAACGACGCGCCGAACAGCGAGGCGGCGGAGGCCGTCGCAATGGCCCATCTGCGGCGGGTCATCGCTCGATCTCCTGGCGTTTGAGCCAGGCGCGATGTCGCTCCATCGTATAGGGGCGCGGCGGTTGTCCGGCTGCGATGCGGTTGTGGACGTGCCGCCAATGATCCGGCGCGGCGTCGCACGGATCGACGCCAGCCGCCTCGGTCGCGTCGATCGCGGCGAGCACTTGGCTGACCTTGGGCCAGCCTTCGATCTTGAGCAGGATCTCGCCGCCTGGCCGCACGAACGGGAGCGTCGTGAACGGCTCGCCTGCACCGACCGCGCGCACGATGTCGATGCGCGAACTGACCGTGCCGTAGTCGTTCGCCGCCCAGCGGACGAACGCGAAGATCGCGCCTAGCCGGAAGCGGACGATGCGGCGGCGGCGATCAACGATCTCGTCCACGGCGACGCGGCCGAACCTGATCCAGTGCTCGATCCGCTTCTCGATCCAGGTCAGCTCGACGCGGGTCATGCCGTCTTCGGACGGCTGGCGGTGCCGCATGGGTGACGGCGGGACGGTCATCGCCGGCTCCGGGCGATAGCGGAATCCGCGCGCGGCATGAGGTCGTCTTGCCCCGGATCGGAGGTCGAATGCTTGATGCCGATGTCGGCCCAGGCGCGCAGGTCATCAACCGAATAGACCACCCGGCCGCCGATCCGGCGGTAGGCCGGACCGGTCCCGAAATAACGGTGCTTCTCCAGGGTGCGCCCCGAGAGGCCGAGGAAGCGTGCGGCTTCCGGCGTGCGCAGGAAGCGGGGTGGCAGATTGGTGGGCGTATCGGACAAGTGACGGCTCCTGCGGGCGGTGGCGGCAGGAGGCGTAATTGTCAGAACCGAGGCGGCCGGGTGGGGTATGAAGATGTGCGGCTGCACGGATGCGACCACCCCCTAGAAGGTGTCGCTGGGGGAATCGGATCAACGGATGCGGAGCAGTTTGCGGTAGTCGCCGTTCATCATGGCGATGCCGTCGCGGACCAAGCGCACCACGAAAGAGCGCGACGCCGACATTTTCCAGTCGCTCGCGGATAGCCGGGCGGCGTCGTCGCGGCCCAAGGCGGTCGCGATCTCGCGATAAGTTGCGCCCTCATCGCGCAGGTCGAGCGCGCGGAGCATCAGGTCGAGCCGCGCCAGCCGATAGGCGGTGAGCGGCCAGCCGCGCGGTAGCGGCCCGGCCGCCCGGCCGAGCAGGCGACGGTGGAAACGCAACAGGCTGGCGATGCGGGTGATGAAATCCTTGTCGAGCGGAATGACCGCGGCGAGCGGGCGGCCAGGCTGCGAATCACGCAGCCACAGCCGATGCTCGCCGGCCGCATCGGCGACGACAACATGCCGTCCATCGATCCCGGCTAGGTCGGCGAGCAGCGCGCCGAGCGCGCGCGGATCGACCGGAGCGGCGGTCTCGAATCCATCCGGCGCGGCGTCGAGAATGACCGTGACGGCGGTCAGCTCCGGGCGCCAGACGACCGGGTCTGAAAGGTCATCCGGCGCAGTGGCGAAAGGATAACCCCCAGCGCCGAGCGAACGCCGTCTCGGCGGCGTCCTTGACGACGGCGCCGTCCGCGATGCGTTGCTGCATCTGCGCATGTTCGGCGCGATACGTGTGGTTTCGCCGCAAAAACTCGGCGGCTATATCGGCGCGACCAAGCGCGTCGGACAGATTGCCGCCGCGTCGCTCGCGCCGGCGCTGGGGCGTCGGCATGGCATCCTCCCAACCGCACTAAGGGCGGATTGCGGGGGACGAACATCTCCGGCTCGACCGACGCACGATAGCGCCAAGGTTGCGCTCAACCGTGCCGCGCGCGCTGCGACGAAAGCAATGAATCGATACCAAAATGGATTAAACTTAACGCCTTAGCGGGCGCTCGCAGCCGAGCAGATGCGCATAACCAACCTCCGTCATCCACCGCGCGCGCGCAAGGTGGCTATCGTGCATCGCCTTGGCTCGTTGCGGCTCGGCGGCTGGGTCTACGCCGAGGATCGCGGTCGCCGCTTCGCGCCAGTCCGCTCCTACTTCGTCCGCATCGAGCAGCCGCAAATAGACATTGAGATGGCTTTCGTCATAGGCCGTGAGCTGCGAAACCTCCGGCGCGCGATCAGCGAATTGGCTGGTGCTCATGGTGTCCCCGTTAACCAGTCTAGCTCAAAAAACAGAACCGGATATGCGCAAGCCTTGCATCGCTAGATGCACATCCCGCAGCGGCGGATAGTGCGATTTAGCCAATACAACTGATATGGGATAAACCGGATGAGATGTAGCGTCCAGCTTCGCGCGCATGGATATGCGCCGCCTAGTGGGATTGAACTTCGCCAAGCTGAGGAAGGATAAGGGCTTTACCCAGGAGCGCTTTGCCGAGACGTCCGGTTTTACCCAACAATATGTCAGCGATTTGGAGCGCGGCCTGCGCAATCCAACGGTCGTCACCTTGTTTCACTTGGCCTCCGCGCTTGGTGTCACGCCCGCCGATCTTATCGCCCAACTCGATCCCTCCGAAACCGACTAGCTTCGCAAAACTTGAGCGCGAGCCGGGCGCCAGCCCGGCGAGCGCGCCGTTGCGGCCGCGCGGACCTTGGGACGCGCGGCCGCCGCCGATCCGACGCAGCGGATCGGCGCGAAAATGGCAAAGCCGCAGGGCCGGAAACTCCGGCCCTGCGGTAATTATGGGTCAGGCCGCTTTGAGGCGCTGCATCCCTTCGGCCAGCGTCCAGAGCGCGCGGTTGAGCGTCACATTCTGGTCGATGCCATTGATCGCGCGGGTCTGCGCGCGGCGGATACGGCCCTCGGCGTTGCGCTTACTGCCCTGCAACCCGCCACGAACGACATTCTCCTGAATGACGTTGAAGGTGGTCCACAGGCTGCGGTCCACATCCTCGCGGCGGCGCGGCTCGATGATCTGCTCGGGCCGAACCGGGCTTTCGTCGTCGCCATAGCGCGCAACAAGGCTAACCTCGCCAAGCAAGCGCTGCTCATCCGGCGAAAGCTGGATCTCCTTCATCGATTCGCTGGCGTCGATCAGCCGGGGGAAGTCCTCCGCGACCGTGTAAACGCCCTCGATGATGTCATGCTCGATATTGCCTTTGTGCGGCACGCGGACCTCCTCGAACCGCTCACCGGCAATCATGCTGTTGGTGCAGACGAACCGCAGCATTCCGGCGAACATCTGATAGGCGCTGGTCCCGTCATGGCTGTTGACGATGATGACTTCGGCGGCCTCCGGCTTGCCGATGCCGTCATCCCTGCGCAGGCGAAGCATATGCTTGGCGTGGCCGTGGCGGCTGCCGTCGCGGGGGACGGACTGGACGGCGAAGAACGGGAACCATCCTTCCCGGCGCAGCCCCTCCACGATGTCGATGGTCGGAACATAGACGTAGCGATCTGAACGGCTGTCGTGCGCCTCGCGCGCGAAGATGGACGGGACGTGGCGATACAGCGCCTCGTTGTCGAGCGGCTCCCGGCCGCTGATCTGGTGGGCGTTGCGGCCGAACCGGGTGGCAAGCTGATAGTGCATTTTGGCCTCCTTGGGCTTGGGTTTCCGCGCAGCGGAGCGCCGCGCTGAAACCCTGCCCGTCGGCGAGACCGGGGGTGCAAACGGAAAGCAGCTTCGCGGGGAACCGGCTGCACGGAACGCGCTCGCGCGTGGAGGAAGCTGGGCGGAAGCCGCTTGTAGTGCGCCGGGGCAGAGCCCCAAGCACCGCGTCGCCTGCGGTGCCAGCAAACAACGCTTGCCATTTGTTCCTGTTTTGATCCACACCACCAACAAGGAGTCGGTATGAGCATCACCATAACAGGACAGCCCGGCCAGCGCATCGCGGTCGCGGGCGACATCACAAAGACGCTGCGCGTTCCCTATGACGAGGTGGAGGAGCGTTTCCTGTTGGCGGCGAGCGACGGTTCGCTGATCGAAGGCCGCCTCGAAGCCGAAAAAGATCGCTTCGACTTCCGGGTCGTGGTGGACGGCGCGGGGATCTCGCGCGTTGGTCACGGCGAGCTGACGCTGGACTGGCGCGTCGAATGGGTGACAATCGCACCCTATGACGCCGGCGCGCTGCCGGAGCGCAGCCCAATGCCGCTGCCGCTATTCGATTCGCTGTCTGGTTAGTTGCCCTATTCAACGCGAGAGGCGCCCCCGCTCCGGTGGAGCGGGGGCGCCGTATGGGGTCAGCGGGACCAGATGAGCGCGTATTCTCCGCCGGTCTCCGTTTCGGATAGGGTGGCGTAGATCGGAGCCGGGAATGTCGGGTCGTCGAACTTGACCGAGATGTAGTCGCGGTTCTCGCGGCTGGTCTTCTTCCACCCCGCGCCGCACTCGACCGTGCCGACCGTCAGCCGGTAGTCGGGCGCCTTGTCGCCGTCCATGTCGATCGGCCGGAGCGTCGCCTTGAGCTTGAGGGTCGCGGTGGTGATGGTGCCGTTGAAGTTGCCCTTGTCGGCTTTGGTGAAGGTGCCGATGGTCGCCATGTCGAAGTTCCTTTCGCTTTCGGGCCACGACCGCCGCGGCCTCGATGGCGATCGGTGAAGCGGGGACGATCGGACGCGCACCGCTTGCGGCCGAAGCGCAGCGGAGGATGGCGACGCGCGGCTTTTTTGCTTCGCGATGCAAAGCCGAAGGCGGCGGAAAAAAGGCCGCGCGGCGGCGTTGCGCCAGGCCGAGCGAGGCGAAGCCGGCCCCGGTTAGATCAAGCCAATCGAGAGGCCGCGCGGTCGCGCCGATGCGGGATGGATCGTCATGCGAACTGCGGCACCACCCGGTCGCTAGCGGCTCATCGACCCGAGGGCTCCAGTAGCACCGCGCCGGCTCCCGTTTCCGAGAGTCGATCGCCGGGATTGCGCAACGGGCAGTCGCTCAGCGATAGGCAGCCGCAGCCGATACAGCCGTCCAGTTCGTCGCGAAGCTGCGTGAGCGCGCGGATCCGCGCGTCGAGTTCGGCCCGCCAGGCCGATGACAGCGCACCCCAGTCCTGTGCGGTCAACGTGCGGCCGGCTGGCACGGCAGCGAACGCGGCGCGGATGTCGGCGAGTCCGATACCCGCGCGCTGCGCGACGCGGATGACCGCAATTCGGCGCAGCACGTCGCGCGTGTAGCGGCGCTGATTACCGCCGCTGCGCCAGCCTTCGATCAGCCCTTTGGCCTCGTAGAAATGCACGGTCGAGATCGCGACGCCGCTGCGTCGCGCGACCTCGCCGACGCTGAGCGCCCTGGTCGTGTCGATCCGCTGCGTCATAAGGGGCTTGACCTCAACAATGGTTGAGGTTTTATCAGAGATGTCGGCCGTCAATCAAGCCCGCGGCGAGTCCCGCCGGAAAGGAGCCGATATGGACATCACCGAACCTGGGCCCGCACCCGTAGCCCGGTGGGCCGACCTGCTGTCAGGCCGCAACGGCGTTCGCTCGCTGGCGCTGGCGGGCGGCGTTGCGCTACACGCTGTCAACGTCTACATCGCCACCACCATTCTCCCCTCGGTCGTGCGCGACATCGGGGGTCTCGACTATTACGCCTGGAACACGACGCTGTTCGTGGTAGCCTCGATCCTTGGCTCGGCGACCTCGGCGCGGCTGCTCGGCGCGGCCGGGCCGCGCGGCGCTTACGTCGCCGCCGCTGCGCTGTTCGCGCTCGGCACACTAATATGCGCCGCCGCGCCGTCGATGCCGGTGCTGCTCGGCGGGCGGATCGTCCAGGGGCTGGGCGGCGGATTCCTGTTCGCGCTGTCCTACGCGATGATCCGGCTGGTGTTCGCCGAAGGACTGTGGCCGCGCGCGATGGCGCTGGTCTCGGGAATGTGGGGCGTCGCCACGCTCGTCGGTCCCGCGGTCGGCGGGGTGTTCGCCGAGCTCGATGCGTGGCGCTGGGCGTTCTGGTCGCTGCTGCCGGTGGTCGCGCTGTTCGCGTTCCTCGCGCTAGCGGTCCTGCCCCGGCGCAGTGGCGATTCGAACGACCGCACGGCGACGCCGACGACTCAGCTCGTGCTGTTGACCGCGGCGGTGCTCGCCGTATCTGCGGGCAGCGTCTCGAACGTCCTGGCATGGAACTTCGCCGGGATTGTCGCCGCGCTGATCGCCGCCGGCGCGCTGATCGTGGTTGAAGCCAAGGCCCGCCACCGGCTGCTGCCGCGCGGGGCGTTCCGGCTGGGTGCGCCGCTCGGCGCGCTCTATGCGACGATGGCGCTGCTCGCGGTCGCGGTGACCTCGACCGAAATCTTCGTGCCGCTGTTCCTCCAGGTTCTGCACGCGCAGACGCCGCTCACCGCCGGCTATCTCGCCGCGCTGATGGCAGCGGGCTGGACGCTGGGATCGATCGCGAGTTCCGGCGCGAGCGAGCATGGCGCGCGCCGCGCGGTCCAGGCTGCGCCGATCATCGCGCTGATCGGGATGGCGGCGCTGACGGGGCTCGTGCCCCGGCCGAGCGATGGCGCCTGGAATGTGCTCGCCCCAATCGCGGTAGCGCTGGCGGCAGTCGGGTTCGGGGTCGGCCTGGGCTGGCCGCATCTCCTGACCCGCGTGCTCAAGGTCGCGCCCGACGACGAGCGGGATCTGGCCTCGGCCTCGATCACCACCGTGCAACTGTTCGCCACCGCGATCGGCGCGGCGCTCGCGGGCATGGTCGCCAATCTCGGCGGCCTGACCGACCCGGGCGGGGTCGCGGGCACGTCCGCAGCGGCATTCTGGCTGTTAGCGGTGTTCGCGCTAGCCCCGTTCGCTGCGCTCAAGACCGTGGCGACGCGATAAGGCAGAGGCGGCCGCGCCCCTTACGGGCGCGGCCGCAAATTTTTCTGGTCAAAGCGCGAAAAGGCCGGGACCGCTCGCGCGGCCCCGGCCCGCTGCCGCTATTCAGCAGCGACGGCGTAGGCGTCCTCGTCCGCGTCCTGCGGCTTAATCGCTTCGCCCTCGGTGGGCTGTTCGCCCTCCGGCTGCGGCGTCCGCAGCACGGCGGGAAGCCAGCCGGTCCCGGCCAGGAGCTGCTCGGCGGCTCGCGCCATGTCCGGCTTCTTCATGTCCGCGATCCGGCGAGCGGCGTCCTCCGACACGCCCTCCGCGACGGCCTCCACGATATGCGCCTTGGTGACGCGGCCAAAGTAGCTGTCCACGGTTGGCGTCCAGTCCTTCGCCACGTCCAGCGCCAGCGCGCTCGCCAGCCTGTCCGCCGTTTGCAGCGTCCGGGGCTTGCGGTCCCACGGCAGCCGCAGGGCGTTGACGGTGCGGGACGCGCAATGCGCCAGCAGCGCCAGCCGCTTCTCGTCGTCCAACGCGACGATGAAGCCCCACAGGTCCGCCACGTCGCGCGGCATACGCTCGGCCCATGCCTCGCGCTGCTCACCCGCCCGCGCCGCCAAGGGGGTGTCCTCGATTCTGTCAGCGTGGCTCCCCAAGGGGGTCACGGTCGGACGCACCTCAAGGCAACCCGCCTCGGCATAGCTGTAGAACAGTTGCGCGGTGAGCGTGTGGGTGAGCGCGACCAACGCCATATCGATCTGGTCGGCCAAGGCGACGCGCAGCGCCAGCGTCCGATAGGCGGACAGGTCGCGGGTGAGGCTGTCGGAAATCGGCTTGCCGGGTTCCTCGTCCCCCTCGACATCCTGCACGTCCTCGTCGCCGTCCTCCGGCTGCTCGTCCTCCACGGTCTGCGGAGGGAGCGCATCGCCTTCGGCCTCCGGTTCGGGCTGCGGGTCCGCCAACGCCTCATCCTCAAGACGGACGAAACCGCGCTCGACCCTGACACTGCCGTCATGGTGAAGCACCACGAACGCGCCGCCGTGGGCGATCACGTGGGCGTCGTAGGCGGAACGCTTCTCGGAAATGGCGTCGATCTCATCGGACACCGCCTCCAGTCTCGCCGCCACGTCCTCCGGCATTTCGTCGTAGGACGAATAGCCTTCGGCAAGCTCGTCATGCTCAGTGGACAGCGCCTCCAGCCGCGCCTCGTCCTCGTCGGACAGCGGAACCGACTGCGGATAGAAGCGCCGCATACCGTGGGCGTGGGGGTAGTCGATATGGGCCTCGGCCCATTTCCAGCCCTCGGCCTGAATTTCCTCGGCAACCCCCTGCAACTTCTCGGCGGCGAGCGTGTCGAGCAAGCCCGCATCCTCGAAGAACCCGCCCCGGTCTTCGCTGAACAGGTCGCGGATGATGTTGCCGCCCGCCTCGACATAGGCGTCGGCCCCGACGAACAGCGCGCGCCGGTCGGTCGCCGGAACATTGCTCGCGGTCATGTCGCGCCGGATGATCCACGGCTCGCGGTTGTGATGCAGGCCCGCGAACACCTGCTCCTGCCGGGCATGGTCCTCGGTGATTGCGAACGCCATAAGCTGATCGAGCGTAAGCCCGTCCTCCCGATAGACCTGCAAGAGCTTGGGCGAGACAGCGCCAAGGCGAAGCCGCTGCTTCACCACCGCCGCCGTCTTGCCGAACCGCGCGCCGATTTCCTCCGCTCCCCAACCCTTGCCGTCCGCAAGCTCGCGGAACCGCTCGAACTCGTCGGCGGGGTGCATGTTGGTCCGGGTTACGTTCTCGTCGAGACTGATTTCGGACGGGTCGTTGGCGGTATCGAGCCAGCAACGCACCGGCTCGGACTTCTTGATCTGCTTGCGCTTGGCGCGCAGCAGCATCGCCAGCCTGCGGCCTTCGCCAGCGGTAACGAGATAGTAGCCGGTCGGCGTCCCGTCCTCCTTTATCTCCGGCTCCACGACAAGGTTCTGGATCAGCCCCTTGTGCTGGATCGAAGCGGCCAGCGCCTCGATAGCGGCTTCCCCGTGCGACACCTTGCGGGCATTGCGGGGGGACTTCTTGAGCTTGGCGAGGGGCACGAAAATCTCGACGCCCGACACAGGCTCGGCGGCTACGGTTTCGGTAACAGCGTTCATCACACTTCTCCTAAAAACCGCACTCACCCCGGAATGGGGTGGGCGGCGAAAAAGCGGATCGGCAGGCCCGCCGACGGAGCCGGGCGGCACCCTCCGGGCCGGAACATCGTGGAGGACGCGCGTGCGCGTTGCCGCCCGGCGCGGCGGGCCTAGAGAGAAGCGTCGCCCACCCCACCGACGGGGAGAGAAACAAACAATGCGATCGGGACGGCGTAGCCCTGGCCCGATCTCCGTACTCTCGAACAACTGCAATCCGCCCGGCGGATTGGCTTATCGGCGCGCCAGCGCCGGCTCGCCATGCTGATCGTCACCCGGTAGGGCCGAGACCCATTGGGGCTCGGTCGGAGCGCAGCGAAGATAGAGCGGCGTCCCGTAGGGAGGCGCCAACTTGCTTCCCATCGCCTTTTCGATTATATTTTAATCACACTGATAGAGAGTGCTACTATGGCCACAGACACTAAAGTTTTGACGGCGCACGTCCCCATCGGACTGGCGGAAAAGGTCGAGGCGATGGCCTTGCGGCTCGAACGCTCGCGCGGCTGGGTAATGAAACAGGCGCTCGCCGCCTGGGTCGATCAGGAAGAGGAGCGTCATCGGATGACGCTCGAAGCCTTGGCGGATGTGGACGCGGGGCGGGTGATCGACCATCAAGCGATACAGGCTTGGGCGGACAGCCTCGGCACCGACACGCCGTTGCCGCCGCCGTCAGCATGAGGATCAAGTGGACCGGCAGGGCGTCCTCAGATCTCGTGCGACTACACGAGCACCTACGCCCGGTTGCTCCAGACGCTGCGGCGAGGGTGGTGCAGCAACTCGCACGCGCGCCGGATCGGCTGCTCGACTATCCCCGGATCGGCGAGAAGCTGGAAGCCTACGAGCCGCGCGAGGTCCGGCGGATCATCGTCGGCAACTACGAGCTGCGCTACGAAATCGCAGACGCAACGATCTTCATTCTACGCCTCTGGCACTGCCGCGAGAACCGCAGCTTCGAGTCGGAAGACTGACCATGCCGACTGATGCACATCGGTTGATCCTGCCGCACGCCGCCCTCGGCTCCTATCTGCGCTACGCCGACGTTGCGGCTTTGCGCGCGGGGCGGGTGGACGGCACCTTGTCGGAATGGCCGCGCCTCGCAAGCTCCGTCGCCGAACCCCACGCCGTCTCCGGCAATGCCCGGACGATCTACTGGACTATGCCGAAATGGCGTTTGTTGTCCGGCCGGGTGCCGGGCGACCGCCAAAGGACGATCTTTCGGCCTGGACCGTCACAGACGACTGGCCAGAGCGCATCCCGGTCACGACCGCCGAGGTGGATGTATTTGAGGCATGGTTCGGCGATGTCTTCGACGAGTTGTTCGGGCCGTGCCAATGATGTGAGGAGTTCGTTGCCATGACCGTGCCGCTGCGCGCCGCCCTCTATCTGCGCGTCTCGACGGCGCGGCAGGCGGAGCATGACGTGTCGATCCCCGATCAACGCAAACAAGGCGAAGCCTATTGCCTGTCGCGCGGGCTGGAGCTGGTTGACACCTTCGTCGAGGCGGGCGCGTCGGCGACCAATGATCGTCGGCCGGAGTTCCAACGCATGATCGAAGCGGGCACGTCCAAGCCCGCGCCGTTCGATGTCGTCGTGGTCCACAGCTTCTCGCGCTTCTTCCGCGACCATTTCGAGCTGGAGTTCTACGTCCGCAAGCTCGCCAAGAACGGGGTCAAGCTGCTGTCGATCACCCAGGAGATGGGCGACGATCCGATGCACGTGATGATGCGGCAGATCATGGCGCTGTTCGACGAATATCAGTCGAAGGAGAACGCAAAGCACGTCTTGCGCGCGTTGAAGGAGAATGCCCGGCAGGGCTTCTGGAATGGCTCGCTGCCGCCGATCGGCTACCGCGTCGTGGCGGCCGAGCAGCGCGGCGCGAAGGTCAAGAAGAAGCTGGAGATTGACCCGCTGCACGCCGATACGGTGCGGCTGGCGTTCAAGCTGGCGCTGGAAGGCGACGGCACGTCCGGGCCGATGGGCGTAAAGACGATCACCAAGCACCTCAACGAACGCCGTATCTTCACCCGCGACGGCGGACGTTGGGGGATTGGCACGGTGCATCGGATGCTGACCCGCGCGACCTATGCGGGTCGGCATGAGTTCAACAAGCGCGGCAAGTCGAAGGAATTGAAGCCGGCTGACGAAGTGATCGCGGTCGAGGTTCCGCCGATCATCGACCAAGCGACCTTCGACGCGGTTCAGGCGCACTTGAAATCGCGCAGCCCAAAGGTCGCCCATCCGCAGGTCGTCGGTGGCCCGACGCTGCTGACGGGCTTGATCTATTGCGGGAAGTGCGGCGGCGCGATGACAATCCGCACGGGCAAAGGTGGGCGCTACCGCTACTATACGTGCTCGATGAAGGCGCGGCAGGGCGCGACGGCTTGCGAAGGAATGACCGTCGCAATGGAGCGCCTAGACGATCTCGTCGCCGGCTATCTCTCGGAACGGCTGCTCGATCCTGACCGGCTGGAAGATGTGCTGTCCGATGTGCTCGATCGTCGGCAGGAGCGATCCGACCGGCGCCGCGAGCATATCGCGGAACTGAACAGGCGCGCCTCCGAAACGGAGCTGCGCTTGAAGCGCCTCTATGATGCGATCGAAAGCGGCATCGCCGATCTGGATGATCCCGCGCTCAAGGATCGCATTGACGGCCTCAAGGCGACGCGCGACCAAGCGCGGGCGGATTCCGAACGCGCCTCGGCACTGCTTCACAGCTCGGCGCAACAGGCAATCACGCCGACGATGCTGCACAAGTTCGCCTCTACCGCGCGGCGACGCATCCGCGTGGAGGGCGGCGGCTACCGCCGCGACCATCTTCGCGCGCTGGCGCAGCGGGTTGAGGTTGATCGCGGGGAAGTCCGAATCATGGGCTCAAAGAGCAGCCTGCTACGGTTGCTCTCGGCCAACGGCGTAGCCACGGCGGCGGGCGGAGTGCCCACCGTTGTTCCGAAGTGGCGGAGCGGGAGGGATTCGAACCCTCGATACGGTTTTGCCGTATACTCACTTTCCAGGCGAGCGCCTTCGACCACTCGGCCACCGCTCCGCATACCTGGGAGTTGCGCGCCCTAAGCTGCTGGCGCGTCCGGCGCAAGCGTTTGCGCGTGTTGTGGTGCAATATGCATGTTTCCGCACGTTCGGCGCCCGCTGCCGAGCCGCGTCACCGCATGTGAGTGCCGATCCGGCGCAGCAGCGCGGCGTGAAAGCGCGATCGGCTGCTTCGCGCGATGGCGCGCTCCACCAGCCGATCCGCGGCATGAAGGCGATGGCGCCTCAACCACAAGCGCATCTGCCGGAGCCGAACGAACAGCAGCATCGACCCGCTCTGCCCCTTTGCCGCCAGGTGCAGGCTGTGCGCGGCACCGGCATGGTCACCCGTGATCTCCTGATGGGCGGCAAAGGCGATCCGCGCGTGAATGTTGCCGGGCGTGCGCTGCAGGGCGGCGCGGTGCAGCGGCGCGGCGTCCGCCGGTCGCCCCAGGCTGTCGAGGAGCGCGGCCTGGGCGCTCAATATGTGCGACTCAGGCTCGATCGCCGCCGCTCGCTCCAGCAGGCGAAGCGCGGTGGCCGGGCGCCTCGGGGCGCAATGGCGGGCGAGGATGAAATGCTGGTGCTGCGATTGTCGCCGCGCGCGGCGGACTTGCTGGCGCACGGCGAACGGATGGAAGTCGCCGGCGACGATGGCATGGATCGCGCGTTGCAGCGCCCCTGTCTCGACCAGCAGCGGCCCGACGGGATGGCCGCCGAACGGGATGGGGATCGCCGTCGCTGCGCTGCTCGCATCGGCGATCATCGCCGCGTGCCGCGCGTCCAGTGCCTGTCGCGGATCGTAGAACACATAAGCGGTCGGCGCGCCCGCGTAGGGAGGTTCGGCGAAGCGCGTGCGCGCCACATCGGCCTGCCACCGCGTTTCCCACGGTGCGACGCGGGGATCGACGGAGAATTGCGGCGAGAGGGCGATTGCGGTGTCGGCGCCGCACGCAACGGCGTAGCGCAAGGCCGCATAGCCCCCCATGCTGGAGCCATAAGTGATCACCCGGTCATAGCCGCGCGTGGCTACCGCGACGGCGGCAAGGGCGGCCGGCCGCTCGCTATGCTGATACCATCGATTGCGCCGGTTGATGACATGCACGGCGTCCAGCCCGGCCTTGCGGAGGAAGTCCTCGGCAAAGGCCGGGCGGTCGAGCGTGTCCTCGGTGGTGTAGGAGCCGAAGGTGACGATCACCGCGCGGCCCGATGCTCCACTGCGCTGGCCCGGCGTCGCCCCCGCGCGCCGGACCAGGAGATTGTCGGAACGGAACAACTCCTCCTGCACTCCGTCCTCGCGCAATCAGCCCTCCGCGCCCGGAGCGTATCGCACCCCGGCGGCATGTCCAGCCGGCGACAGATGGCGCGCGGTCAGTCGTCCTCGTCCTCGAAACCGACCAGCGCCAGCGCGCGCGCCTTGATCTGGCGCATCGCGCACCAGTGGATCAGCGCCTCCTCGCGCCCATGCGTCACCCACACTTCGCGCGGTGCGATCTCCTCGATCGTGTGCGTCAGTTCGTCCCAGTCGGCATGATCGGACATGATCAGCGGCAGCTCGACCAGCTTCTGCCGTGCGCGCTGGCGCACCCGCATCCAGCCGCTCGCCATGGCGGTGATCGGATCGGGCAGGCGGCGCGACCAGCGATCGTTGAGCGCGCTTGGCGGGCACATCACGACATGGCCCGCCATCGCCGCTTTGGGAACACCGGCCACTGGGATCAGCTCGCCCAGCCGCACGCCATGCTCGGCATAAAGGTCGCACAACCGCTGCAGCGCGCCGTGAAGATAGATCGGCGCCTCATGCCCGCGCTCGCGCAGTTCCGCGATCACGCGCTGCGCCTTGCCGAGCGCATAGGCGCCGACCAGCACGCAGCGATCCGGGTTGGCGTGCAGCCGCGCGACCAGCTTGTCGATCTCGTCGCCGGTATCGGGGTGGCGGAAGACGGGAAGGCCGAACGTCGCCTCGGTAATGAACACGTCGCAGGCGATCGGCTCGAATGGCGCGCAGGTCGGGTCGGGCCGCCGCTTGTAATCCCCCGAGACCACGATCCGTTCGCCGCGATGCTCCAGCAGGATCTGCGCGGAGCCAAGCACATGGCCCGCCGGCACGAACGTCGCGTCCACCTCGCCCAGCCGCACGCTTTCGCCATAAGCCACCGGATGGCCGGCCTGGGCGCCATAGCGCGTGTCCATGATCGCCAGCGTCTCGGGCGTCGCCCATACCGCGCCATGCCCGCCGCGGGCGTGATCGGCATGGCCATGCGTCACCAAAGCGCGCGGCTCCGGCGTGGACGGGTCGATCCAGGCGTCGGCCGGGCGAACATAGATGCCGTGGGGATGAGGTTCGAGCCAGTCGCCAAGCTTGGGCATGCCGGCACTACGCACGAACGGATCGAATCGCCCCACCTCCTCGTTCTGCATTCAAGGAAAAGGAGAGTTCGGCATGGAACATCAGGCAACGGGTGACAGCCTCTGGGCCTTCATCGTCGTCGGCGGGTTCATCATCCTCGGCCTTGCGATTGCCTTTGCGAAGCTGCGCAACAGGGTGTCGCCCGAGCAGGAGCGGCGGACGGAGCAGGCGACGCGCGAGATGTACAAGGAGCAATCGCGAGAGGATGCGGCGCGCGGGTGAGCCGCGCACCTGCGTCCCCGGCGTCACCGTGGATGCGTGCCAGCATAGCGGGGCGCTAGGGAGCAGGCAGAATGGGCGTCGGTTCGCGGTATCCGATCGTGCCGTCACCCTGAACGCGTTTCAGGGGCCATCTCTCCACGCGGACAGGCGCCGCTTGCGGCACGATGGATGCTGAAACAAGTTCAGCATGACGGCGAAAGGCGGATGGCAGGCCGCGGGTGGGCAGCGCCATTTCACGGCGTCGAGCGCCCCCCTATATTCACCCATAATGACGCCTGATCTTCCCGCCCCGCTCGCCGCTTGGTTCGCATCCCGGGGCTGGGCGCCGCGCCGTCACCAGCTGGACATGCTGCGCGAGGGGCGCGCCGGCCGTCATGCCTTGCTCGTCGCCGCGACCGGGGCGGGGAAAACGCTGGCGGGCTTTCTGCCGACCCTTGCCGAGTTGATCGATAATCCCGGCGAAGGGCTTCACACCCTGTATGTGTCGCCGCTCAAGGCGCTGGCCGTCGACATCCAGCGCAATCTCGTCACCCCGCTGGACGAGATGAGGCTCGACGATTTGGGCGTCGACATCCGCGTGGAGACCCGCACCGGCGACACGCCGTCGGATCGCAAGGCGCGGCAGCGGGCAAGGCCACCGCAGATCCTGTTGACGACGCCGGAATCGCTGTCGCTGCTGCTGAGCTATCCGGACAGCTTCAGCATGTTTGCCGGCCTCAGGACGATCGTGATCGATGAGGTGCATGCCTTCGCCACCGGCAAGCGCGGGGATCTCCTGTCGCTGTGCATGGCGCGGCTTCAGGCGATCGCGCCCGCCATGCGCCGCGTCGCTTTGTCCGCCACCGTGGCCGATCCCGACGGCTATCGCGCCTGGCTCGCCCCCGATGGCGACATCAATGCGGTCAGCCTCGTTCAGGGCGAGACCGGCGTCGATCCGAACATCGATATTCTGCTGCCCGAGGATCGCGTCCCCTGGGCGGGCCATTCCGGTCGCTATGCCGCGGCGCAGGTGATGGCGGAGATCGAGACGCACAAGACGACCATCGTCTTTTGCAACACGCGCAGCCTGGCCGAACTGATCTTCCAGGATCTCTGGAAGGAAAATGCCATGCAGCTGCCGATCGGCATCCATCATGGCAGCCTGGAGAAGGAGGCGCGTCGCAAGGTGGAGGCGGCAATGGCCGGCGGCCGGCTGCGCGCGTTGGTTGCCACGGCCAGCCTCGATCTTGGCGTCGACTGGGGCGATGTGGATTGCGTCATTCAGATGGGCGCGCCCAAGGGCTCCTCGCGCCTGCTTCAGCGGATCGGCCGCAGCAATCACCGGCTGGACGAGCCGTCGGAGGCGATCCTCGTCCCCGGCAACCGCTTCGAATATCTCGAGGCGCGCGCCGCGCTCGATGCGGTGGAGGCGGGTGAGCTGGATACCGACATCTTCCGCATGGGCGCGCTCGACGTGCTGGCGCAGCACGTCATGGCCTGCGCCTGCGCCGCGCCGTTCGATCAGCAGGCGATGCTGGACGAGGTGCGCTCGGCCTTGCCCTATTCGGCGTTGACCGACGAACTGTTCGACAAGGTGCTCGGCTTCATCCGCGACGGCGGCTATTCGCTTCGCGCCTATGACCGCTTCAAGCGGCTGACCCAGGATGCCGACGGATTATGGCGCGTCAGCCATCCCAAATTTGTCGCTCAGCACCGCCTCAACGCCGGCATCATTGTCGAAGCGACCATGCTCAAGGTCCGCTTCCGCAACGGTCGCGCGCTCGGCAAGGTGGAGGAGGCCTTTGCCGCCACGCTGGCGCATGGCGATACCTTCTTCTTCGCCGGCATGAGCCTGGAGGTGGAGAAGATCGACACCGAGGATCTGATCGTCCGCGCTACTGCCCGGCCCGCACGCATCCCGACCTATGGCGGCAGCCGGATGCCCTTGTCGACCAACCTCGCGGATCGCGTGCGCGGCTTTCTCAACACGCCCGCCCAATGGTCGCGCTTTCCCGATGACGTGCGCGAATGGCTGGAGATCCAGGCGCGCCGCTCCGCGCTCCCGCGCCCCGATCAGCTGCTGGTCGAAACCTTCCCGCGCGAAGGGCGCAACTACATGGTCGCCTACAGCTTCGAAGGCTGGAATGCGCACCAGTCGCTCGGCATGCTGATCACGCGGCGCATGGAGACTGCGGGGCTTAAGCCCTTGGGCTTTGTCGCCAACGACTATGCCATTGCGACCTATTCGATCGATCCCGTCACCGATCCGGCCGCGCTGTTCTCGGCCGACATCCTTGAGCATGAATTTGTCGACTGGGTGCAGCAATCGCACCTTCTGAAACGTGCCTTTCGCGAAGTGGCGGTGATCGGCGGCCTTGTCGAGCGGCAGCACCCCGGCAAGCGAAAGACCGGCAAGCAGGTCACTTTCTCGACCGATCTCATCTATGACGTGCTGCGCAAATATGAGCCCGGCCACGTCCTGCTGGAGGCCGCCTGGGCCGACGCCCGCGCCCGCATGACCGACGTCGGCCGCCTCGCCGGGCTGCTCGACCGCGCGGCGGAAACCATGCTGCACGTCGATCTGCCGCGCGTCTCCCCACTCGCCGTGCCGGTGCTGGTCCTGATCGGGCGCGAGCGCATCGCGACCGGCAGCGCCGACGATGCGCTACTGATCGAGGCGGAGGCGCTGGCAGGGGAGGCGATGCGGCTGGATGAAGCGGAGGCGGTGTAGGGCCCCCACAAGTTTCGCCGCCTGTCACCGGTGTTTCAGAGCGCCCTGATGCGCAGAAGGTCGGTCGGCAGGAGCGTTCGTCAGCCCGGATGACGCGGCAGCGCGAGCTTCCAGACGATGCCTGCGCCGCGCAGCGCGAAGCCGATTGCGGCGGAAACGACGGACGCCCAGGCCTGCGGCACGCCGGCATGGAGAAGAACGACGAAGATCAGGCCCGCCGCCAGCGCCGCCGTGACATACAGTTCGTTGCGCAGCATGATCGAAGGGATCCCTGCCACCATGTCGCGAATGATGCCGCCCAGGCATGCCGTGACTACGCCCATCGCGACCGCCGAAAGCGGTGACGCTCCGGTTCCCAGTGCCTTGGCCGTGCCATAGACGGCGAACGCGGCCAGGCCGGCCGCGTCGAACCAGTCGAGCGCCCTGGTCGGCCAGCGGGTGAGCGGAACCAGCCACACCGCTCCGGCCACCATGATGCAGATGACGATCGGCACTGCATCCTTCATCCAGAACACGGGCGCCGCGATCAGAAGGTCGCGAACCGTCCCGCCGCCCGTCGCGGTCACGATCGCAAAAAAGCCGGCGGCAATGATATCCAGCCGCTGGCGTGCCGCGGCGAGTGCCCCCGAAACCGCAAAAACGGTGATCCCTGCCAGACTGAGGAGGTGAAGCACGGGGGCAGCGGTATGCGGATCCATGGTGATCATGCTGGCAGGCCTAACACAGCCGATCCGGCCTGTGCGCTGATTAGAGGCTGATCCCGTCCTCTCCGGCTGCGCGCGCCAGCTCTGTCCGCCGCAAAAACCCGGTCTATGCACGCCCTCTGTGAAGCCTCCTTCGTCACGCCGGGCCCACCGCGCGGCAAACCGCTAGGGTTTGATCCAGGCTCCGGGGGGAGGATCAATCTGGCTGGATCAAACCCTAAGCTGTTAGGTTACGAACCAGTGGAGGCAGGGGCCGTCCTGAGCAATCTCGCAGGCGACCTCGAAAGTGCCTGGCTGACGCGCTCCTTAGTTGAGCAAGCAGTTTCGCAGAGGCCTCGCATCCGACGGAGAGTCGGATCAGGTCGGGTGATCAAGCTCTGCGGTGTGACTTAGCGAGCCGGCGATAGGGGGAAGACACCCGCCTGTCGGCTTATGGTCATCTGGTCAGCCAAACCATTGCCGAACCTCGCGCTATTGTGCGTTCCCTCACACGCATTGCGCGGCTGCTCGCACGCTTGCGTCGCGCAAAACAAGCTTGGCGATATTCGTTTGACAAAGGTCCGGATCGGGCGCTTCCTGCCGGTATGCGCCGCTGGTTCGCTTTGCCACTCCTTGCGCTGCTCGCCAACATGGAGCCGCAGCAGCCGGTCAATGCGCCGGCCACGGCGAACCTGCCGGTCACGCCAAATCTGCCGATCACGGACATTGCCGAGCCCAGCCTGGCCGAACAGCTCGCCTTCGGGGACGAAGGGCCGCGGATGACCGTGCCGGTGCAGATTGCCGGCGCCGGGCCGTTCGAGTTCATCATCGACACGGGCGCCCAGCGCACGGTGATCAGCCGCGAACTTGCCGGAAAGCTGAACCTGCCGGGCGGCCGCATGGTGCGGCTGACCGGGATGACGGGCACGCAGGACGTGGGCACCGTCGTCATCCCCTCCATTTCCGTCAGCACGCTGGGCGGCGAGCGGATCGAGGCACCGGCGCTGTCCGCCGCGCATCTCGGCGCGCCCGGCATGCTTGGGATCGATGCCTTGCAGGGCCATGCGCTCGCCATCGATTTCGACAATCAGCGCATGACCGTCACGCCGGCCCGAAAGCGCGGAGAACGGGTCCGCCGCGCGCCGGACGAGATCGTCATCCAGGCGCGCAGCCTGTTCGGCCAATTGGTCGTGACGGACGCCAGGGTAGGCGGCGAGCGGGTGCGCGTGATCCTCGATACCGGCAGCGCGGTGTCGATGGGCAACATGGCGCTTCGCAAGCGGCTGGCGAAGCGCGGCAAGGTCACGCCGATTACGCTCATCAGCGTCACCGGCGGTCAGCTCGTCGCCGATTACGGCACGGTCGGCCTCGTGAAGATCGGCGATGCCGAGATCCATGACATGCCGGTTGCCTTTGCCGATGCGCCGCCGTTCCGCGCCTTCGGCCTCGAAAAGAAACCGGCGATCATGCTTGGCATGGATGTGCTGAAGCTGTTCACCCGCGTCCAGATCGATTTCGCCAACCGCGAATTGCGCCTGCTGCTGCCGCGCGGCGCCTCCCGCCGGGGGTGAGGCCGAGCACCGACTAGGGATGGCCGATTTGTGCCGCCGGGCCGCCGTACCCAGGCTGGGCGGGCTGCGTTCACGGCCAGTCGAACATGAAAAGAGGCCCGGTACTTTCGTACCGGGCCTGAGTGTGTCCGCAGGAGGAACATGGTTTGGGTGCCGACCGCAGCCGGCCCCCAATCTCGTCAATAATTGTAGGCGCGCTCGCCATGCTCGCCGAGGTCGAGGCCTTCGCGCTCCACCTCTTCGCTGACGCGCAGGCCCGTCGCCGCCTTGGCGATGGTGAAGGCGATGCCCGATCCGACCGCTGCCCAGACCACGGAGATCACCACCGCGATGACCTGGGTCATCAGCTGCGGCGCCAGCGCATAATCGGCAGCGCCCGGCCCGCCGAGGCCCGGCAGCATGGTGAAAGCGGTGCCGATCGAGCCGACGATGCCGCCCAGCCCATGGATACCGAAGGCATCAAGCGAGTCGTCCAGGTTCAGCTTCGGCTTCACCGACACCACGAAGAAGGCGCAGACGATCGCCGCGATCGCACCCAGCAGGATGGCGCCGAACGGCCCGGAATTGCCGGCCGCCGGGGTGACCGCGACGAGGCCGGCGATCGCGCCCGAGCAGGCGCCCAGCAGCGAGCCCTTGTGGCCAAGCGCACGCTCGGTCAGCATCCAGAACAGGACGCCAGCGGCGGTCGCGACGAAGGTGTTGATCATCGCCAGCGCGGCCGAGCCGTTGGCTTCCAGTGCGGAGCCGGCGTTGAAGCCGAACCAGCCCACCCAGAGCAGGCCGGTGCCGATCAGCGTCATGACCAGCGAATGCGGGGCCATGATGTCCTTCTTATAGCCCAGGCGCGGGCCAAGGATGATCGCACCGACCAATGCCGAGATACCGGCGTTGATGTGCACCACCGTGCCACCGGCGAAGTCGAGCGCTGCCGGCTCCCAGTTGAAGAGCAGGCCATTGCCCGCCCACACCATGTGCGCGATCGGAAAATAGACGATCGTCAGCCAGATGAGGGCAAACACCATCAGGCCGGCGAACTTCATCCGCTCCACCAGGCCGCCGATCACGAGGCTGACGGTGATGGCGGCGAACGTCATCTGGAAGGCGATGAAGACGAATTCCGGGATCACGACGCCGTCGGTGAAGGTTGCGGCGGTCGAATCCGCGGTCACGCCGGCGAGGAACAGCTTGCCGAAGCCGGAGATGAAGGCATTGCCGCCGTCACCGAACGCCATGGTATAGCCGTAGATCACCCAGATGATCATCGCGAAGCTGGCTACCGCCAGGATCTGCGTCAGCACCGACAGCATGTTCTTGGTGCGCACGAGGCCGCCGTAGAACAGCGCCAGTCCCGGTACGATCATGGTCATGACGAGGACGGTGGAAATCATCATCCACGCCGTGTCGCCCTTGTCCGGCACGGGTGTGGCAGCGGTCGCTTCCTGTGCCCAGGCAGGCAGCGCCGCGCATGCGGCGGCGCCAAGTCCGAGGGCGCCGGCAATCTTCAATGCTTGCTTCATGCTCATCCCCCCTCAGAGCGCCGTGTCGTCGGTCTCGCCGGTGCGGATGCGCACGGCCTGCCCGACATCGAGGACGAAGATCTTGCCGTCGCCAATCGCGCCGGTGTTGGCCGAGGACTGGATCGCCTCCACGACCCGGTCCGCCAGATTGGCGGCGCAGACGACCTCGATCTTGATCTTGGGCACCATGTTGGTGCTGTATTCGGCCCCGCGGTAGATTTCGGTCTGGCCCTTCTGCCGCCCAAAACCCTTGACCTCGGTGACCGTCATCCCCGCCACCCCGATCGTGGTGAGCGCTTCTCTCACCTCGTCCAGTTTGAACGGCTTGATGATGGCTATGACCAGTTTCATCGCGCCC
The DNA here is from genome assembly GCF_001557395.1 of Sphingomonas sp. CCH5-D11. Classification (NCBI taxonomy): domain Bacteria; kingdom Pseudomonadati; phylum Pseudomonadota; class Alphaproteobacteria; order Sphingomonadales; family Sphingomonadaceae; genus Sphingomonas; species Sphingomonas sp. CCH5-D11. The sequence continues at coordinate 34,734 of NZ_LSKH01000306.1, forward strand.
CCTTCCCGTTGTCCCGGGAAAGAGCATCGCAACCCCCGTGCCAAATGCCTGACGGACGAGAACAGGGCGCCGACGGGTTAAGGTATGTGTCAGTTTTTGTGCAGATGCGAGCGGCTGCTCAATTATTAGGCAGAATTTGCCACATCCCGGGCGCGATCGAGGTCATCCTCATCCACCATCACCCGCACGGGGATGAGCAGCCAGCTTCCGTCCGCAATCGATGCGCCAGCGTCGAAGGCAAGCGCGGGAATGCCTTCGCTCTCCAATCGCCCGACCAGGATATTGGCGAGGTTGCGATCGTAGCGGCCGAGTTCCACGAGGCTCATGATCATGCAACGTGCCGGCGCGTGGTTCGTGCCGCCGATAGATCAGCCGGGGAGGGCATCAGGCAGGCGCGTCGGCAGGCCATCGATGCTCTTGCCGTCCACCGCGCGCCAATAATCCAGCCGATCCTCGTCGCTATATTTGGCGTTGTACTTGTTCAGCGTCTCGCGCGGATGCTCCAGCGTCATCTGCGGCACGCCCCATCCGCACGATGTCTGCACCTGATCGATCGCGATGACGAAGATCTGGCGCGTGCCCGGCAACGGCGTGAACTGCGCGTGCAGCGCAGTCCATTCGGCATCCTGCGGCAGCACGGCGCGCCCTTTGCCATAGATGCGGAAGATCAGCGCCGGCTGATCGAAGGCGCAGAACATGATGGTGATGCGCCCATCCGCCAGCAGGTGCGCATTGGTTTCATTGCCCGATCCGACCACGTCCAGATAGGCAACGGTGCGATCGTCCAGCACGCGGAAGCTGTCCATGCCCTTGGGACTGAGATTGATCCGCGATCCTTCCGCTGCGGTGGCGACGAAGAAGACCGGTTGGCGTTCGACGAACAGGCGGTGCGCATCGGAGAGGGCGGGGAAGAACTCGGCCATGGTGAATGCTCCTCGCGTTGACGCGTGTCTCTCATACGCAAATTTCAGGCGCATGAAGCGTGACCCCATCGCCTCCGGAAAGCGGAAGCCGGTCAATATGTCGATTGGTACCGGTATCGTCGCCTTCGCGCGAGAGGCGGGCGTCAACCTTTCGCAGGTTAGCGAGGCGGCGATCCGCAAGGCAACCGAAGCCGTTCGCGCGCGGCGGTGGCAAGAGGAACATCGCGAGTGGATCGATGCGCACAACCGCTGGATCGACGAGAGCGGGATTCCGTTGTCGACCCTGCGCGTGCTTTGATAGCGCCATTCGACGTCTACCGATTCAAGGACCACGGCCTCGTTCTCGACTGCCAGAGCGATCTGCTCAGCGGCCTCAAGTCGCGTGTGGTCGCACCCTTGCGCGACGCGGGAGAAGAATGGGCTGGCCCGAGCGCTTGAACCCGCGTTTTGAAATTGACGGGCAGGAACTGCGCACGGCCACCCAGTTCATGAGGGCGGTGGAACGGTCCCAGCTAAGGGACAAGGTTGCTTCGCTCGCGGACCACGATCTTGTCATAAATCTGCGATCGACGGGCTGATCTCCGGCTTCTGATCGCCGTCAGGCCGCTGTCCCACCCACGGTCAGACCGCCAACCAGCAGCGTCGGCTGGCCAACGCCGGCGGGTACGCTCTGCCCGCCCTTGCCGCACATGCCCACGCCCTCGTCCAGCGCGAAGTCGTTGCCGACGCCCAGCACCTTGGTCAGAACGGTCGGGCCGTCGCCGATCAGCGTCGCGCCCTTGATCGGAGCGCCGATCTTTCCGTTCTCCACCTTGTACGCCTCGGTGCAGGAAAAGACGAACTTGCCCGATACGATATCGACCTGACCGCCGCCGAAGGATTTGGCGAAAATGCCGTTCTTCACGCGGCTGAGCAGCTCGGCAGGATCGTCGTTGCCCGCTTTCATGAAAGTGTTGGTCATGCGCGGCATCGGCGCGTGCGCGAAGCTTTCGCGCCGGCCGTTGCCGGTCGGCTCGACACCCATCAGGCGCGCGTTCAGGCGATCCTGCATATAGCCCTTGAGGAAGCCGTCCTCGATCAGGATCGTCTCGCGCGTCGGCGTGCCCTCGTCGTCGATGGTCAGAGAGCCGCGGCGATCGCGGATCGACCCGTCATCCACCACCGTCACGCCGCGCGCCGCCACCTGCTCGCCGATGCGGCCGGAGAAGGCGCTGGTGCCCTTGCGGTTGAAATCGCCCTCCAGCCCGTGGCCGATCGCCTCGTGCAGCAGCACGCCCGGCCAGCCCGGTCCGAGCAACACGGTAAACTCGCCCGCCGGCGCGGCAACCGAATCGAGATTGACCAGCGCCTGCGCCAGCGCCTCGTCGATCGCGCGGTTCCAGGTCTTCTCATCGAAAAGGGAGTCGTAAAGGCAGCGCCCGCCGATCCCGAAGGTGCCCGTTTCGCGCCGACCATTCTGTTCCACCACGATCGACACGTTCAGCCGCACCAGCGGGCGAACGTCGGTCGCGACAAAGCCGTCCGGCCGGACAATCTCGACCACGCTCCAGGTGCCCGACAGGCCGACTGACACCTGCGCCACGCGCGGATCGCGCGCGCGGGCGGCGGCGTCGATCGTCTGGCAGAGGTTCACCTTGTCGGCGAACGGCACCAGGTCGAGCGGATCGCCATCAGTATACAGCCGCTGGTTGGTGCCGGCGGGCGGCCCCGCCTTGGGGCCGCTCGACGGGTCGATCAGCTGCATCGTTTCCGCGGCGCGCTTGATCGCCGCTTCCGAAAGCTCGCTCGCATGCGCAAAGGCGGTCATCTCGCCCGACACCGCGCGCAGGCCGAAGCCGGAATGCGTATCGTAGCTCGCCGTCTTCAGCCGCCCGTCATCGAAGCCGAACGCCTCGGACTTCTTGTACTGAAGGTACAATTCGCCGTCATCGGCACGGCCGAGCGCGTCGGCGGTAAGGACCTTCGCGGCGTCGGCGTCAAGCGAGTCGCGGTACAGGAACGAGCGGGGGTCGGTGGCGGTCATGTACCTGATGTAGGGTGTTGCAGCGGGATGGCAAAGGCTCCGCCGCCAACAACACGATCCGTCATTCCCGACCTGATCCGGGATCCATCGCGCGGCGAGCGCTGCCACCCGACTTCCAGGCGCAGCGCGGGCGGAGGATTGGACCCCGGATCAAGTCCGGGGTGACGGCGAAACCTGAATCAACGGCCCGCGCCGTCTCCATGATCCGGCAGGCTCGCCTGGTCCGCACCGTCGGCCGGGCTACCGATCAGCACGAAGCGCCGGTCGCAATAGCCGCAATCGACATAGCCCGTTTCATCGATCTCCAGCCACACGCGCGGATGGCCAAGCGCGGCGGGAATACCGTCATGCGCGCCGTCGCAGGCGACGCGGTGGTGCGAAACTCGGGTGATCTGGGGCGGCGGCAACATGGAACGCGCGTTAGCAAGGCGCAGCGCCGCTAGCAATCATCCCCGCACCCGCCTACTTCGCGAGGCATGACCGACGCAGCGATCGCCATCCAGAACCTCTGCAAGACCTATCAGGGCGGCAAGCGCGCGCTCGACGGGGTGACGTTTGATGTGCCGCGCGGCCAGATCTTCGGCCTGCTCGGGCCAAATGGCGCGGGCAAGTCGACGCTGATCAACATCCTGGCCGGCCTCGTCAACAAGACCAGCGGCACGGCGTCGATCTGGGGCTTCGACATCGATGCGCATCCCCGCAATGCCAAGGCGTCGATCGGCATCGTCAATCAGGAGATCCTGTTCGATCCGTTCTTCACGCCGATCGAGACGCTGGAGATCCAGGCCGGCCTCTACGGCATTCCCAAGTCGCAGCGCCGATCGATGGAGCTGCTTCGGGCCGTTCACCTCGCCGACAAGGCGGATGCTTATGCCCGCACCTTGTCGGGCGGCATGAAGCGGCGGCTGATGGTGGCCAAGGCGATGGTCCATTCGCCGCCCGTGCTGGTGCTGGACGAGCCGACCGCCGGTGTGGACATTGAGCTTCGCCAGCAGCTCTGGGCCTATGTGCGCGAACTGAACGCTGGCGGGGTCACCGTCGTGCTGACCACCCATTATCTCGAGGAAGCCGAAGAGCTGTGTGATCGCATCGCGATCATCAATCACGGCACGGTGGTAGCGAACGAGCCGACCCGCCAGCTGTTGAGCCGCGCGCAGGAGAAGGTCGTCGAAGTCACGGTGGAGCGCGATGTTTCCACGCTGCCGCAGGCGCCCTGCTTCCAGAAGATCGCGCTGAAGGGCGAGCGCACGCTGGAGATCACCTATTCCAAGGATCAGGTGAATGCCGGCGAGGTGCTCGCGGCGGTACAGGGGGCCGGCTTCGCGATCGCGGACGTGTCCACGCGCGAGGCCGATCTGGAGGACGTCTTCCTCAGCCTGACGCGTAGCGCCGCGTAAGGAGCCGCATCACCCGCTCCGGCCGCGGGTGGAGGTGGAAGCGCGCGGATAACGAGGCCGCAGGTGACCCCTCAATGCTTCTTCGGCTTGAGGTGGAGCAGCCCGGCGATCACGCCGCCGATCACGAAGCCGAAGATCGCCGACAGCCCCGCATTGACGACCCAAGCCGCCATGCCGCCGATCCCCGGCACCGCATGGCGCGCGGCTTCGGCGGCATGCTCGATCCATTCGGGCAAGGGCGTCAGGTGAAATTCGTGCAGGCCGTGGACGATGATCTGCCCGCCCACCCATAGCATTGCCGCCGTGCCGATCGTGCCCAGCGCCTTCAGCACCACCGGCATGGCGGAAACCAGCCCGCGCCCGAGCGCCTGTGTCCCCGCGCCGGGCCGCCGCGCGAGCGACAGGCCGATGTCGTCCATCTTCACGATCAGCGCCACCGCGCCATAGACGCCCGCGGTGATCGCCAGGCCGACCAGCGCCAGCGCGATCGCCTGGTTGACGATGCTCTGGTCTGCCAGTTCCGCCAGCGCGATCGCCATGATCTCGCCCGACAGGATCAGGTCGGTGCGAATCGCCCCCGCGACCTGCCGGTCCTCCAGCTGCTTGGGATCGGTGATCTCGACCGCTTCCTCGCCGTGATGCTCGCCGCTGAGCGCCTCGATGATCTTCTCCGCGCCTTCGAAGCAGAGGAAGGCGCCGCCCGCCATCAGGATCGGGGTGATCGCCCAGGGCGCAAAGGCAGACAGGATCAGCGCGGCGGGCAGCAGGAACAGCAGCTTGTTGCGCAGGCTGCCGAGCGCGATCTTCCAGATGATCGGTAGCTCGCGCGTCGGCGACAGCCCCGTGACGTAGCGCGGGGTGACCGCCGTGTCGTCGATGACGACGCCGACCGCCTTGGATCCGGCCTTGGCCGAGGCGCCGGCTACATCGTCCAGGCTGGCCGCGGCCAGCTTTGCGAGTGCGGCAATGTCGTCGAGCAATGCGACGAGGCCACCGGCCATGTTGTAATCCCCCCTGTGTGACGGTCCCGCCCGCCATTGCCCAGGCTCAGCGCACAGGCAAGCCACTCGTTCCGGCGTTCATGGCACAAAAAAAGGGCCGACCCGCGAGGGATCGGCCATGAAAGTTTTTAGGAGAGGATGCCTGAAAGGCCCGATCCTTGTGCACCGCAACATAACATTCCGCAAGTGCAAAAGGTTTTGGCTCGATTGCAATTACTGCAATCGGCTCAGGTCGACAGAACGGTTGCTGATCGCCACAAAGGAGGAATGACGCTTCCCAAGCCCCCCGTCGCCGCCACTCGCCCCCATCAGTTCACGGCCCATGCCGTCACCATTGATGATCCCTGGGCGTGGCTGAAGGACCCGAACTATCCCGATGTGAACAACAGCGACGTCCTCGACTATCTGAAGGAGGAGAACGCCTATTTCGAGGCCGCCATGGCGCCGCACCGCCCCCTGGTCGACCGGCTCTATGAAGAGATGAAGGCGCGCATCAAGGAAGACGAATCGTCCGTGCCGCAAAAGGACGGAGACTGGCTGTACTGGACCGCGTTCGAGACCGGCGGCCAGTATCGCAAATGGTGGCGCAAGCCCGTCGCCGGCGGGCCGGACGAGCTGCTGCTGGACGAGCCGGCGCTGGCGGAGGGCAAGGAATATTTCCGCCTCGGCGCGTTCGCCGTGTCGAACGACGGAATGAAGCTGGCCTATGCCATCGACGATAACGGCTCCGAACGCTTCACCATCCATGTGAAGGATCTCGCCACCGGCACGCTGCTTCCCGATACGATCCCGGGCATGCTGTCCGATATCGTGTGGACCGCGGATGACAGCGGCTTCCTGTATGGCCTTGCGAACAAGGAATGGCGCACGGACAATGCCCGGCTCCACCGGCTCGGCACCGATCCTGCGCAGGACATCGAGCTCTATCACGAGGAAGACGAGGGCTATCGCGTCGCGGTGGCGGAAACCAGCGATCGCCGCTGGATCGTGATCGGCACGGGCGATCACGTGACCAGCGAGGTCCGCCTGCTCCCCGCCACCGATCCGCTCGCCGATCCGATCCTTGTCGCGCCGCGCCAGCCTGGCCGCGAATATGACGTGGACACGCATGGCGACACGCTGTTCATCCACACGAATGACGTGAACCCGATGTGGCGGCTCGTCACGGCGCCGATCAGCGCCCCGGGCGAATGGACCGAACTGATCGGTCCCTCGGCGCATTTCTACATGACGGGCGTCGAATGCTACCGTGACTTCTTCGTCGTGGAGGGGCGCGAGGACGGCCTCGATCAGGTGGCGATCCACCGCTACGACGCGCCGGCGGAAGGCGAACGGATCGCCTTTCCGGAGGCGAGCTATGCCGCCGGCCTCGGCGACAATCCCGAACATGACCAGACCGTTCTGCGGGTCGGCTACGAATCGATGGTCACGCCGGGCACCGTTTATGATTACGACACCGCCACGCGCACGCTGACGAAGCTGAAGGTGCAGGAGATCCCCTGCGGCTATGATGCCGGCCGCTATCGTACCGAGCGGCTGCACATCACCGCGCGCGATGGCACGCAAGTGCCCGTGTCGATCGTCTATCCGGCAGACTTCCCGAAGGATGGCAGCCGTCCACTGTTCCTTTATGCTTATGGCGCCTACGGCCACGCCATCCCGCCGGGCTTTTCGACCGGGCGGCTGTCGCTGCTCGATCGCGGCTTCGCTTATGCCATCGCGCATATCCGGGGCGGTGATGATCTGGGCCAGCAATGGTATCACGACGGCAAGCTCGAAAAGCGCACCAACACGTTCAACGACTTCGTGGACGTGGCGCGCGGGCTGATCGATCAGCGCTGGACCAGCGAGGGCCGCATCGCCATCGCGGGCCGGTCCGCCGGCGGCGAGCTGATGGGCGCGGTGGTGAATTCCGATCCGGAGCTGTGGGGCGCGGTGATCGCCGACGTTCCGTTCGTCGACGTGCTGAACACGATGATGGACGAAAGCCTGCCGCTCACGCCCGGCGAATGGCCCGAATGGGGCAATCCGATCTCCGATCCCGCCGCCTTCCAGCTGATCCGCAGCTACAGCCCCTATGATAACGTCCGCGCGCAGGCCTATCCGCCGCTGTTCATTTCAGGCGGCCTCAACGATCCGCGCGTCACCTATTGGGAGCCGGCCAAATGGGCGGCGAAGCTGCGCGCGACCAAGACGGACGACAACATCCTGTTGCTGAAGACCAACATGGGCGCCGGTCACGGCGGCAAGTCCGGTCGGTTCGAAAGCCTGCGTGAAGCGGCCGAGGAACATGCCTTTGTCCTGTGGCAACTCGGCGTGGAGGCGTGAGGGGAGCGCCGGCCATGGACTTCAGGTCCGCGTCATGACCATCGAGGCGATCATCGCCCGCTGGGGTGTCGCCGCGGTGTTCGCCGGTACCATGCTGGAGGGGGAAACCGCGGTGATCGCCGGCGGGCTGATCGCGCATCAGGGGCTGATCGCCTGGCCGCTGGCGCTTGCCGCCGGGGCGTTGGGATCTTTCCTGGCGGACCAGTTCTTCTTCGCCGCCGGACGCCGCTACCGCGATCGGCCGTTCGTGCGGCGATGGATGCAGAAGCGCGCCTTCGCCAAGGCGTTGCGGCTGCTGGAGCGTTACCCCGTCGGCTTCATCTTCGCCTTCCGCTTTTTGTACGGGTTCCGTACCGTCAGCCCGCTGGCGATTGGCACCAGCCGCGTACCGGCGGCGACCTTTGTCACCATCAACGCGCTTGCCGCGCTGATCTGGGCCAGCCTGTTCACGGCGCTTGGCTATTGGTTCGGTGAAGCGGTGACGGAGCTCGCCGGCCGGCTGCGCCCCAGCCGCCAGACGCTGTTGATGGGCGTGGCCGTGCTCAGCGGCGGATTCGCGATCTTTCAGTTCGTGCGGTGGTGGAAGGAACGATGAGCTTCACGAAGAGCTTCACGGCGCAGGCGGCGGACATCGATGAGCTTGGCCATGTGAACAATGCCGTCTGGGTCCGCTGGATTCAGGATCTGGCGGTCGCCCATTGGGAGGCGGTTGCCCCGGCGGACCATCGCACCGCCTACGTCTGGGTCGTGACCCGGCATGAGATCGACTATCGCGGCAATCTGGCGGAGGGCGGCCTCGCCACTGGGGAGACATGGGTGCCCGATCCGCCACGCGGTGCCCGCTTCAACCGCCACTTTCGCTTTGCCGATGGCGCTGGCCGGGTGCTGGTGGAGGGGATCACCACCTGGGCCTTGCTGGACCGAGCGAGCGGGCGGCTGGTGCGCGTCCGGCCGGAGATTGCGGCACCGTTTCTGGCGCCTTGATCGCCAGCTTGGGGAGAGCTTTGCCGATCGAGGCGTTGGGCCTGTTTCATCCGGTGTGAAAGCGAGGGTCGGTGCAGGGCGCGTTGGTGGCAGGGTTCTGGGGGCTGCTGGGCGGGTCCGCGCTTGTGCTGGGTGCCGCCATCGCCTGGGTCGCAACCCTGCCGCAGCGCCTCATCGCCGCGATCATGGCGGTCGGTGCCGGCGTTCTCATCTCCGCCGTGGCCTTTGATCTGATGGACGAGGCCTATCGGCAGGGAGGCTTTACCGCCACCGCGACCGGTTTTCTGGGCGGCGCCCTGGCCTATACAATCGCCAATATCATCGTCTCGCGACGCGGTGCGCGGCATCGCAAGCGATCCGGCTCCAATCCCGACGAGCGCCAGCATGGCGCGGTGGAAAGCTCCGGCGCGGCGATCGCGATCGGCGCCCTGCTGGACGGGATTCCCGAATCGGTAGTGATCGGGATCAGCCTGCTGGACGGGCGCGGCGTCGATGCGGTGACGGTCGCGGCGGTGTTCCTGTCGAACGTGCCGGAGGGGCTGTCGAGCGCCGCCGGCATGAAGCGCGCAGGGCGAAGCGCGCGCTACGTCTTCGGCGTGTGGGGCGGGATTGCGCTTGCGTCCGGCGTGGCGGCGATGATCGGCAATGTCGCGCTCGCCGGCGCAACGCCCGGCATGATCGCGGCCATCACCGCGCTGGCTGCCGGCGCCATTCTGGCGATGCTGGTCGATACGATGATCCCGGAAGCGACCGAAGCGACACACGATTATTCCGGTCTTATTGCGGTCAGCGGATTCCTGCTGGCCTTTGTCCTGTCGAAATCTGGCGGCTGACGGCGCAAAGGCTTGAACTCACGGGCTTGAATTCACCCTGCGCTTGCGACAAGACCAAGACCACTCGCAAGGACCCGGTGCAACTCCGGGTGGCTATCCCGGCCGCCGATCCGCCGGGCAACTCGCACATGCCTTCATCAGCCCGGCCCTGCATCAGGTGGGGCGGCGTGCGTTGTTCACCACAGGCCCATGACCCTTTTCTCCCGTGTCCGAACCGAATGGTTCGCCAGCGCCGCAGAGGCGCGCCGCGATGTCCTGGCGGGGATCGTTGTCGCCCTCGCGCTGATTCCGGAGGCGATCGGTTTCTCGATCATCGCCGGGGTCGATCCGCGCGTCGGCCTCTACGCCTCGGTGGCGATCGCCATCGTGATCTCGTTCCTCGGCGGACGACCCGCCATGATCTCCGCCGCCACGGCCGCCGTTGCCGTCGTGGTGACGCCGCTCGTGCGCGATCACGGCGTCGATTATCTGTTCGCCGCCACCATCCTGATGGCCGCGCTTCAGGTCGCCGCCGGTTTGCTGCGCCTCCACCTCGTCATGCAATTCGTGTCGCGATCGGTGATCACCGGCTTCGTCAATGCGCTGGCGATCCTGATCTTCATGGCGCAGCTGCCGCAGTTCACCGGCGTCACCTGGCACACCTATGCGATGGTCGCGGCGGGGCTCGCCATCATCTATCTCCTGCCGCGGCTGACCCGCGCGGTGCCGTCGCCGCTGGTTGCGATCTTGGTGCTCGCCGGGGCCAGTGTCGCGCTTGGCCTGCCGGTCCGTACCGTCGGCGACATGGGCCAGCTGCCCCAGGGGCTCCCCAGCCTGACGCTGCCGCAGGTGCCGCTCACGCTGGAAACGCTGCGCATCATCCTTCCTTACTCACTGACCATGGCGGCCGTCGGCCTGCTCGAATCGCTGCTGACCGCGCAGATCGTGGACGACATGACCGATACGGACAGCGACAAGCGCCGCGAATGCATGGGGCAGGGCGGGGCGAATCTCGCCGCCGCGCTGGTCGGCGGCATGGGCGGCTGCGCGATGATCGGCCAATCGGTGATCAACGTCACTTCCGGCGGTCGCAAGCGGCTGTCGACCTTCGTTGCGGGCGCCTTTCTGCTGTTCCTCCTCGCGGTGCTCGGTCCGATTGTGGGGCAGATCCCGATGCCGGCGCTGGTCGCGGTGATGATCATGGTGTCGATCGGTACCTTCAGCTGGAATTCGATCCCCAACCTGCGCCGACATCCGCCCACCTCCTCGATCGTCATGCTGGTGACGGTCGCGGTGGTCGTCACCACCCGCGATCTGGCGCAGGGCGTGCTGGCCGGTGTGCTGCTGTCGGGCATCTTCTTTGCCGGCAAGGTGCAGCGCATGTTCGCCGTGGTGCGCGAGCCGGACGGCGCGGGCACCACCTACCGGGTGGAGGGGGAGATCTTCTTCGCCTCCGTCGACCGCTTCGCGCGCGCCTTCCGGTCGGAGGAGGGGCGGCCAGTGACGATCGATGTCACCGCCGCGCATTTCTGGGACATTTCCGCCGTCGGTGCGCTCGACAAGATTGTCGCCCGCCTCCGCCGCGAAGCCTCCATCGTGTCCGTCATCGGCTACAACAAGGCCAGCGCCGATCTGGTCGATCGCTTCGCCCTGCACGACAAGACTGGGGTGGAGCTGGGTGCCGTGCCGCACTGAGGGAGGGGGAAGGGGAGGAACGCAATGTTCCCTTCCATTCGTCGCAAAGTTGATCTGTTATATCACGAAGCCAATTGATCCGACAGCATGGCTGACCTAACCATGGCCATGCCGTACGATGTGATTATGGCCGATCCGGTCCGGCCCCGTGGAGGCGAAAGCCCGCACTCCTATCCGGAGGCTGATCCGCTGGCGCAGCACCTGCCGGTCCCTATCGTCTATGACGAGGCGGATCCGCTGCCGCTGACCAGGCCAGCTCGTCCGTTGCGGGGCGATACGCCGATCTTCTTCGCCGCTGCGATCATCGATCCTGCGGAACGTCAGCTGCTGCGCCCGTTCCGCTAGGCCTGACGCCGCGCCCACCGTCGAGTTTCATCCCGCCGGTGGCGCAGCCGTGCCTCGATCAGCGCATTCGCGCGTGGAACAGCTCTCCGCCTTCCACCACCCAGATGATGCCCAGCACGACAAGGCCGATCGCCAGGTAGCCGATCGCCAGCGGGGTGGTCGTCCCGGCATAGGATTGTCCGATCGCCGATCCCACGACGACCGCGCCGATGCTGGTGATGAAGCCCTGCAATGACGAAGCGGTGCCGGCGATATGCCCCACCGGCTCCATCGCCATCGCGCCGAAGTTCGCGCCGCACAGACCGATGCACGTCATGCTGAGCGCCTGGAAGAAGATGTAGCTCCATAGCGTCTCCACGCCGGTCACCGTGACCGCGACATGCACGATCGACAGCGCGATCAGCCCCAGCACCGCCGTCTGGGAGATCAGGCGCGTGCCCAGCCGTTCGACCAGCTTGGCATTCATGAAGGACGCCGCGCCCATCGCGCAGGCGCAAATGGCGAACAGCAGGGTGAAGCGGTCGCCCGCGCCGAATTCATCGACGAAGATCTGCTGTGACAGCGATACAAAGGCGATGATCCCGCCAAAGGTCAGCGACGCTGCAATGGCATAGCCCAGCGAATATCGGTTGGTGAGCGTCAGCCGGTAGTTGGCGCTGAGCGTCGCCAGCGAGATCGGCACGCGCCGTGCCACCGGCAGCGTTTCCGGCAGGCGCACCAGCGTCCAGGCGAGCACCAGGGCCGCAAAGCCGCCCAACGCGTAGAAGATGAAGCGCCACGGCCCGAACGCCAGCAGCAGCTGCCCCAGCGAGGGCGCGAGGATCGGCACCAGGAAGAAGATCATCTGCGCCACCGACATGGTTCGCGCCATTTGTCGCCCGGATGAACCGTCACGAACAATGGCAACCGCCAGCACCCGCGTCGATGCCGACATCAGCCCCTGCAGCAGCCGCGCGCCCAGCAGCGCGGCGAAGCTCGCCGATCCCGCGGCAAAGATGCTCGCCCCGACGAAACCCGCCAGCGTCAGCGTCAGCACCGGCCGCCGGCCATAGCGATCGGCCAGCGGGCCATAGAGCAGCTGCCCGGCGCCAAAGCCGACCATATAGACGGTGATGATCCATTGGCGGTGATTGGCTTGGGTCACGCCCAGTTCGTGCCCGATGTCGGCCAGCGACGGCAGCATCAGGTCCACGCCGAACGCATTCACCGCCATGACGGCGGCGACAAAGGCGACGAATTCGCGGGGATGCATGCCGGGCGGTGCGGGATGGGAAGTCATGCGCCTGCCTATCGGGACAGGAACGCCGCGGCACAAGCGCAGCTTTGCCCGTTGTCAGCCTTCCTCGACCGGCGCGACATCGACGGAGACGCTCATCTCCTGTGCGCCCGACCCCAGGACGACGCCATCGACCGGGGCAATTTCGGCATAGTCGCGGCCCACCGCCACCACGATATGGTCGCTTGCCATCCAGATGCCGTTGGTGGGATCCAGCCCGATCCAGCCGCGCGACGGCCCGCACCACAGCAGGACCCAGGCATGGGTCGCATCGGCGCCGACCAGCCGCTCCTGCCCGGGTGGCGGAATGGTGCGGATATAGCCCGAGGCATAGGCCGCCGGCAGCCCGGCGGCGCGCAGCCCGGTGATCATGATCTGCGCGAAATCCTGGCAGACGCCGCGGCGCTTGGCGAAGGCTTCGTGCGGCGGCGTATCCACTAGCGTCGCCGCCGGATCGAACTCGAAATCGCGCTGGATGCGGCGGGCAAGGGCGATGCCCGCATCCAGCGCGTTGCGCCCCGGCTCCAGATCGGGCGCGCAATAAGCGGCGATTTCCCGGTCGAGCGGGATCAGGGGGGAGGGGAACAGATAGCTGGAGGGGCCCGCGGCGGTAAGGTCGCGGCTGTCGCGCGCCATTGCCGCCACTTCGCCCAGCGTCGGATCGCCTGATTCGGGGTTGGGCACCAGCCGGTCCACAGCGATGCGCGCGATGCTTTCGATCGTCAGCCGGCGCACCGGTTCGTCCACCGTCAGCCGCGTGACATTGGCCAGCCCCGCCTCGGCCCGCGCCGGCGTGGTCCGCCCGGCCGGCGACACGCGCAGAATATAGGAGTCGAGCCGTTGGCCGGGCCAGTCGATCGGCTCCAGCCGCAGGTTGCACCGGGCGAATTTGACGTGCGCGCCATAATCGAAGCGCGTGATATGAGCGATGTCGTAGATCATGTTGTCCGGAAAATCGGTGTCGCTCACGCCAGCGTCAGCCCGCCCGCGCGAAGCGGCTCGGCGCCTTGCAGAAAATAGCGCCGTGCGATGGCGTCGGACAGGGTGGAAAGGCGGCGCTCGGTCGTGTTCAGCATATCGGCGTTGATTGTGGCGGCGCGCGCCACCGACACCATCGCCTTCAGCTCTGTCGCTTCCGCCTGTTGCTCCTCTGCCATGCCATCGTCCTGCAGCACGGGTAGCTCACACAGATGCTCCCAGATCCGCTCGACCTGGAATGCCAGCGCGCGCGGGTTGCCGGGATCGAGCGCGACCAGATCGAGCACCGGCACGCGCGCCAGCCCCGTCAGGTAACGCTGGCGATAGCTGATCTGGCTGTTGGCGAGGTCCAGCAGCGTGGACAGGTCGTCCAGCGATGCGCCGGGCAGGCCGAAGGTGCGGGTCGCGCGAACGATCGCCAGCGCGCGCTCGATCCGCCGGCCCAGATCATGGAACCGCCAGGCCGCCGTCCGGCTCATATGTTCGGCCGACAGGCCGGCGATCGCGGCATAGCGGCGCTGCAGCGAGCCGGTCCGGTCCAGCATGCCGCGATGCGTGGGGAAGGGCGCATCCAGCAGCCGCACCATGTCCGCCGACAGGCGATCGCGCGAGACATTGCCGATGCGCCGCGCCTGCACGTTCATCTCGGCCACGGACTGCCAGCCAGCACCCACCGATTCCATCGCGGTGCGCGCCATCTGCGTCAGGTCCGGCCGTTTCAGCGCGGTCGGCAGTGGTGCGGCGCCGGCGGCGGCCAGCATACCGACCAGCCGGCTGACCGTGTCGGGCCCGAGCGCCGCGCCGCCGTCGGCATCGATCGAATTGCCCAGCATCACGCGAATGATCGCCAGCAGCGCTTCGCCGCGCTCGAGATAGCGGCCCAGCCAGAAGAAATTGTCCGCCACCCGGCTCGGCAGCGTGCCGGGATTGCGGCGCACGTGATGCGAATCAGGTGCCGGCAGCAGCGATACCGGGTCGACGGGATCGCGGCCGTAGATCACCACGTCGGCGGACCAATTGCCCTCGCCCATTACCGCCGCGCGCGGATCGGGATGCTCGCCGATCCGGCAGAAGCCGCCGGGCAGCACCGTCCATCGCCCGTCGGGGCCGCGCGCGGCGAACACGCGCAGCGTGAAGGGCCGCGCGACCAGCGCCTCGTCACCCACCACCGGCATGGTCGACAGCCGCACGATCTCCTGCCCGACATAATCCTGCGGGCGCCGCTCCAGATCGGCAAGCAAGGTGGCGCGCTGCGCATCGGTCAGGTCGCCGCCCGAAACCGGGGCGTCGCCCGGCAGGCCCAGGGTGCCGCCGCCGAAGGCGGGGCTGATCAGCAGGTTTGCGAGATCCTCCTCCACGCGCGCGCGCTCGGTCGGCTGGCCGCACCACCAGGTGGCGATATTGGGCAGGCTGAGCCCGGCGCCCGTCAGCCGCGTGCACAATTGCGGCAGAAAGGCATTCCACGCCGGCGCCTCCAGCACGCCCACGCCCGGCGCATTGGCGAGCAGCACGTTGCCGGTGGCATAGGCATCGATCAGGCCCGGAACACCGATCTTGGAGTGGGTGTCGAACGCCAGCGGATCGAGAAAGCGGGGGTCGAGCCGGCGCCACAGCGCGTCTATCCTCTTCAGCCCGCCGATGGTGCGGACATAGACCCGGTCTTCCAAGGCCGCGAGATCCGCGCCTTCCACCAGCAACAGCCCCAGGTATCGCGCGAGATGCGCCTGTTCGGGATAGCTCGGATTGTAGCGCCCTGGCGTCAGCAGCCCGATGCGCGGGTCGGTGCGCGCGCAGGCGGCGGCGAGCCCGTCGCGGAATGCGGCAAAGAAGGGCGCGTGCCGGGCGACGTTGAGCCGCGCCTGCAATCCACCCAGTGTCCGGCTCACGGCCAGCCGGTTCTCCAGCGCGTAGCCCGCACCCGTTGGGGATCGCAGGTGGTCGGCCAGGACACGCCATTCGCCGGTGGGGCCGCGCCCCAGGTCCACCGCCACGAAGTGCAGATGGTGTCCTCCCGGCGGCGTCAGGCCGACGAGCTGGCGCAGGAAGAAGGGGCTGCCCGCCACCAAAGCGGCCGGAACAAGGCCGCGGGCGACAAGCTTCGCCTCGCCATAAAGATCCGCCAGGATTGCCTCGAACAGGTCGGCGCGCTGCACGACGCCGCGCTCGATGTGGCGCCATTCGTCCCCGTCGATCAGCAGCGGGACCGGGGAGAGCGGCCAGGATCGCTCCTCCGTCTCGCCGATGATGCGAAAGCCGGTGCCGATGTCGGCGGCATGGCGTTGCACCCGCTCGCGCGCATGGCCCAGATCGTCGCCGACCAGCGCGGCAAGCTCCTCGAACATCGCCAGCCACGGCGCGTCCTCCGCCGCGCACAGCACGTCGCCGCCGGTGCCCGCATGGGCCCGGTAATCGTCCACCCAGCGACGCGCATGCGTCGCGGCACCGAAAAGGGCCTGTTGTGTTGCCAAGCCGGGCTCCTAAGCGGCGCGGACCCTAGCGGTGCCCGCTGCACGCGCAATATGAAACTGCTTGGCCCGCGCATGTGCTGGCCGCTTGGTGATGGCCCGGGTTAAAGATCGGGCAGAACCTGATCCGCGACGCCCCAGCCGGCGAGTGCCCGGCTGCCCGCGCGCTCGATCAATTCCTGAGTGGCCGAAACGCTCCAGTTTGCGGCCGTTTCAATCTGGCGCAGCTCCGTCCAAGATACCGGCGCGGCCACCGGTGCCCCGGCGCGGGCGCGCGCCGAATATGGCATGATCGCGGTCGCGCCGCGCTGGTTGCGCAGCCAGTCGATGAAGATACGCCCCTTGCGCTTGGCCTTGCTCATGGTCGCGACGAACCGGTCAGGCTCTGCTTGCGCCAGCGCCCGCGCGAACCGGTCGGCGAAGCTTTTCACCGCCGGCCATTCCGCCTCCGGGGTCAGCGGCACGACGACATGCACGCCCTTACCCCCTGAAAGCATGGGAAAACTGGTGAGGCCAAGCTCGGCGAGCTGGTTCTTCAAATGCTCGGCCCCCTTCTTCGTGTCGTCGAAATCCAGTCCCTCGTCGGGGTCGAGATCGAACACCAGCCGGTCCGGCCGTTCGAGATGGTCGACGTTCGATCCCCAGCCGTGGAACTCGATGGTCCCCATCTGGACGCAGGCGACCAGCCCGTCGGCATTATCCACCCACAGGTAATCTTCTGTACTTCCGTCCTTTTCCTTGATCGGGACCTGGTGAACATGCTCGCCGAACGACCCCGCATCATGCTTTTGGAAGAAGCATTTTCGCGCGCGTCCCTGCGGGCAGCGGACCAGGCTGACCGGCCGCCGCGCGACCCATGGCAGCATGATTCCGGAAACGGCTGCATAATAGTCCGCAAGATCGCCCTTGGTGACGCTGGACTCGGGAAAGATCAGGCGGTCGCGGTTGCTGATCTTGATGCTGGTGATCGCCGGCGCGGGCGCCGGCTGCGGCGTCTCGGCCACCACATCCTTCGCGCTCTTGTCACCGCGCAGCCCGAGAAAGCTGGGATGCCTCAAGAGCTTGTCGGGTGTCGTCTCGGTAAAGGCGATCTCCGCCACCAACTTCGGGCTCACCCATCGGGCATTGCGGACGGCCGCGCGGCCGAGGTTCTTGGGCACTTCCACCGTTGGTGTCTTGCGCTCCAGCTTGGCAAGCTTCTCGCCAAGTTCCAGCATGAGCTGGTTCGAAAATCCGGTCCCGACCTTGCCGGCATAGCGCAGCTTGCCATCTTCATGCACGCCCAGCAGCAGGGAGCGAAAGCCGCGCGCCTTGTCCGATGTCGTCCAGCCGACGATCACGAATTCCTGCCGGCGGGTGCATTTGATCTTGAGCCACGCCTTGGTGCGTGACGCGCGATAGGGCGCATCCACCTGTTTGGACACGACACCTTCCAGCCCCTCCTGGCACATGCGCTCGAGCAGCGTTTCACCCGCGCCGATCACATGCTCGCTGAACTGCAGGCGGTCGGAACCGGGAACAAGCGCGCGCAGCCGCTCCTTGCGCTGCACGTTGGGAAGGGCGCGCAGGTCCTCACCGTCGAGCTCCAGCAGGTCGAAGGCGAAGAAGGTCATGTCTCCGCCCGCCGAGATGGCGTTCTTCAGGGTGGAAAAGTCCGGCCGGCCGTCCTTGAAGGCGACGATCTCCCCGTCGATCAGAGCGTTGCCGACATCAAGCTGTGCGGCGGCTGCCGCGATCGCGGCGAACTTGTCGGTCCAGTCTAGGCCATTGCGGGTATACACTTTGGCCGTTCCGCCGCCCACCGCGATGAGCGCGCGATAGCCGTCATACTTCATCTCGTGCATCCATCCGGAACCGGATGGCACGGCGTCGACCAGCGTACAGAGCTGGGGTTCCGAGAAGGCCGGAGGCTTCAGCTTGGCGCTGGCGCGCCGCTTTCGAGCGGGCGCCGGCGTGGGCGCGCTGGTGTCGACGGCTTTCTTCCCCTTGGCGATCCGCTTTGCGGCTGGTGCCCGCGCGGGCTTGCCCTCGGCGATCTCCTGCATCGTGCGGCCGGTGGAAACACTGGTCAGGCCCGTCTCCACCAACGTGTCAGTCCCGCCGGCCTGCGCATCGTCGATCTTGCGAAGCAGCCAGTTCTCCCGCTTTTCCTTGCCGCGCGGCTTCAATCGGATCAGCAGCCATTCGCCCTTCATCCGTTCGCCATCGAGCACGAAGTGAAGATGGCCTTTTTCCAGATCCTTGGCCGACTTCCCCTTGATGACGGACCAGGTTCCCCGATCCCACAGCATAACGGTGCCGCCGCCATATTCGCCCTTCGGAATGGTGCCTTCGAAGGTCCCGTAGCTGAGCGGATGATCCTCCGTGCGAACCGCCAGGCGCTTTTCATTGGGATCAAGGCTCGGCCCGCGCGTCACCGCCCAGCTCTTCAGCACGCCATCCAGTTCCAGGCGGAAATCCCAGTGCAAACGAGTGGCATCATGCTTCTGGACGATGAAGCTGTTGCCATTCCCGGGCGCCAAGGTGCCGGCAGGCTCGGCCGTCTTCGCGAAATCACGCTTGGCGTTGTACAGCGCGAGGGGATCGGTGCTCATCGTGCGGCTCCGGTGCCATGATGGCGGTCATCAGCGATTTGGCCCGCCCATGCGGTCGGGCGTGCATTGATGCTGTGGCCCCGCTCAGGCACGTTTTCTCGCGGGCGGCTTCTTGGCCGCGGCTGGCTTGGCGGGCGCTTTCTTGGCAGCGGGTTTTTTGGCGGCCGGCTTCTCCGTAGCGGCAGCACTGCCCGACTTCTCCATCGACTTCTTCAAGGCAGCCATCAGGTCGACGACGTTGGATGCCGATCGGCCGCCGCCCTCGTCTTCCTCGATGATCTTGCGGTTCGGCTTCTGCTTGCGCTTCCGGTCGATCAGGTTTTTCAGCGCATCGACGTAGCGGTCGTGGAATTCCTGCGGATCGAACGCCGAGCTCTTTTTCTCGATCAGCGCTTCCGCAAGCTCGAGCAGCTCGGTGTCGGGCTTTTCGTCGGGAATGTCGCGGAAATAGCTCTGGGCGCGGTTCACCTCGTCGGCATAGCGCAGCGTTTCCAGGACCATGCCGCGCCCGCACGGCTTCAGGCTGACCACATATTCGCGCCCGCGCATGGCAAGCTGGCCAAGCCCGACCTTCTTGGTGCGTTTCAGCGCCTCCCGAAGAACGATGAACGCTTCCTCGGCGAGATCGTCGGCGGGCACGACGAAATAGGGCTTTTCGTAATAAAGGACGTCGATGTCGCTCGCGTCGACGAACTGGGTGAGCTCAAGCGTCTTCTTGGACTCCAGCTTGACCGAGTCGATCTCATCCTGATCGAGCAGGACGTACTCGTTCTTCTCGATCTCGAACCCCTTCATGATGTCGTCGGGATCGACCGGACCGACCCCCTCCGCCACCTTTTCGTAGTGGATCGGCTTGCCGGTCGGTTCGTGAATCTGGCGAAACTTCACGGCGGCACCGGATTTGGTGGCGGAGTAGATCTCCACCGGGATCGAGACGAGCGCGAGGCGGATCTGTCCCTGCCAGTAAGCGCGAGCGGGCATGGTCGGGCCTTTGTCGTTGCGAGGCCGATTCAAATCCCGGCGCGGGGAGTCGTTCCGCGATTTGTACGGTGCTAAGGGCCGGGCATGACCACAGACCCCTTCACCTTGTTCGACAGCTGGTTTTCCGAGGCCCGGGCGAGCGAGCCGAACGATCCCAATGCCATGGCGCTGGCGACCGCCGAGGCGAGTGGACGGCCGGCCGTTAGGATGGTGCTGCTGAAGGGGCACGGGCCCGACGGATTCGTCTTCTATACCAACCGCGGAAGCCGGAAAGCGGAGGATCTGGCGGCGAACGCGCAGGCCGCACTGCTTTTCCACTGGAAATCGCTGCGTCGTCAGGTGCGCATCGAAGGCACCGTCAGCCGGGTGTCCGATGCGGAGAGCGACGCGTATTTCGCCTCGCGCGGGCGCGACTCGCAATTGGGCGCCTGGGCATCTGAACAGTCACGGCCACTGGCGGCGCGCTCGATCTTCGAGGCGCGGTTCGAGGCGATGCAATTCCGCTTCGAGGGCGGGGACGTGCCGCGACCCCCGCATTGGGGCGGCTACCGCGTGGTGCCCGACCGGATCGAATTTTGGCAGGACCGCGCACATCGGTTACATGAGCGTCGATTGTTCACGCGCGCCGACGACGATGGCGGCGCAAGCTGGATCGAAGGCCTGTTATATCCATGACGCGGGAAGAACGTCGCCGTTTCGTTCCGTTCGCCATGCGCGCCGCGCTGGCGAGCGTCGCGACGGCCACCTTTCTGTTGGCGCTGAAGGGCTATGCGGCATGGCACACCGGATCGGTGGCGATGCTGGGCAGCCTGGCGGACACCGGGCTCGACCTGCTCGCCAGCGTGGTCACGCTTTATGGCGTGAAGGTCGCGGCCGAGCCGGCGGATCATGATCATCGCTTCGGCCACGGCAAGGCCGAGGCGCTCGCCGCCTTGTTTCAGGTGGTGCTGATCACGGCCTCAGCCATCGGCATCGCGGCGCGCGCGATCGAGCGCTTCTCCCATCCGCGGGTGAATGAGGATGCGTCGCTCGGCATCGGAGTATCGCTGATCGCGATCGTCGCGACCTTTGCGCTGCTTGCTTATCAACGCAGCATCATCCGCCAGACCGGGTCCGTCGCGATCCTGGCCGATAATGTCCATTATCAATCCGACGTGCTGCTAAACGTGGCCGTTGTCGCCGCGTTGATCCTCGATCAGTTCATGGGCGTGGCCGGGGCAGATCCGGTGTTCGGCATCGCCATCGCGCTTTGGCTCGTCTGGGGCGCGTTCAAGGCGTCCAGTCAGGCCATCGACATGCTGATGGACAAGGAATGGCCCGACGAGCAGCGCGCCGCCTTTATCGAGATCGCGGCGCGCCAGCCGGGCATTCGCGGGATCCACGATTTCCGCACCAGACGGGCCGGCACGCACGATTTCGCGCAATTCCACATGGAGGTGGATCGCAATCTGACGGTCGCGGCGGCGCATGACATCGTAGAGAGCGTGGAGCGGCGCCTGCGAGATGTCTTCCCCCGTGTCGAGGTGCTCATCCACCTAGATCCTGAAGGACATGTGGACACGGACAATCCGCTGGTAGAGGCGGACGTGACACCCCATTGGTTCGGAAAGCGCGTATGAGAATCCCCTTCGCCCAGATCGACGCCTTCGCGGATGCACCGTTCACCGGAAATCCGGCGGCGGTGATGCCTTTGTCGTCGTGGCTGGACGATGCGACGCTCCAGGCGATTGCTGCCGAAAACAACCTATCCGAGACCGCTTTTCTGGTGCCGGCAGAGGGAGTTGCCGATTTCGAGCTGCGGTGGTTCACGCCTGCCGCAGAAGTTGCGCTGTGCGGCCATGCGACGCTGGCGAGCGGCCATTTCGTGCTGTCATCGGAGCCGAGCCGACACGCCGTCCGCTTCGCCACACGGCAGGCGGGCGTTCTGGAAGTGGCGCGCCATGCAGCGGGCTATGAGATGGCATTGCCCGCTTGGGCGCCACAGCCGCGGCCGCTGGACGACATTGTCGCAGCGCTTGGCGTCGAGGCGCGCCAGACCCTGTGGCACGACAAGGGCTATGCACTGGTCATCGTGGACAATGAGGCAGCCGTCCGGGCGGCGGCGCCTGATGCGCGAGCGGTGCGAGCGCTGGGCCCAATCGTCCATATCGTCGCAGCGCAGGGTGAGACGGCGCAGGTGGTGAGCCGCGTGTTCACCGAATATTTCGACATTCCGGAGGATCCGGTGACCGGATCGGCGCACGCGGTCATGGTGCCTTATTGGGCCCAAGTTATTGGCACCGAAACGTTCTCGGCGTTCCAGGCAAGCGCGAGAGGGGGGCGGATCGGCTGCCGCCTGGATGGCGAGCGCGTGCTGCTGACCGGTTCGTGCGTGACGACGATCGAGGGAACGTTCCTGCTTCCCTGAAGGCTCGCCGGCCTTATGCCGCCAGTGCCGCGCTTTCCGTGTCGGCAATCCATCCACCGCCGAGCACGCGGTCCCCGTGGTACAGCACTGCCGCCTGCCCGGGCGCGACGCCATATTCCGGCGATTCGAACATGAGGCGGTCGCCGTGCAATCGTGCGGGGACCGGCCGCGCCATGGAGCGGACCTTGGCAGTGAGCGGGCCATCCAGCGGGCCCAGGATGTTGAGGTCTTCGAGCCGAGCGACACTGACCGCAAGCGCGGCGCGCGGGCCGACGATCACCCGGCGGGACTGCGGCTCCAGCCTGATAACGTACAGTGGCTCCGGCTGGCCGCCGATGTCGAGCCCACGGCGCTGCCCCACGGTGTAGTGGATGATCCCTTCATGGCGGCCGAGAACTTGTCCCGCCAAATCAACGATTTCACCGCCGTCTACAGCCGCCGGGCGCAACTTGCGGACCAGCCCGGCATAGTCGCCATCGGGCACGAAGCAGATGTCCTGGCTGTCCGGCTTGGCAGCGACGCCCAGGCCCATCTCCGCGGCGATCGCCCGCACCCGATCCTTCGGCATGCCGCCGAGCGGGAAGCGGAGGAAATCCAGTTGCGTTAGCGTGGTGGCGAACAGGAAATAGCTCTGGTCACGCGCCGGATCGATCGCCCGATGCAGTTCCGGGCCGTCTTCACCGGCCATTCGGCGAACATAATGGCCAGTTGCGAGACAATCGGCGCCAAGATCGGCCGCAAGGCGGAACAAATCGGTGAATTTCGGCCCCATGTTGCACTGGACACATGGGATCGGCGTCCGGCCAGCCAGATATTCATCCGCGAAGCGGTCGACGACCTGCGTTCGGAAGCTGCTTTCGTGGTCAAAAACGTAATGCGCGATGCCCAGCTGATCGCACACGGCGCGGGCATCACGAATGTCTCGCCCGGCACAGCAGGCGCCGGGACGGGCGGTCGCCTCGCCATGATCGTACAGCTGTAGCGTGACGCCGATCGTCTCGGCGCCGCTCGCCTTGGCAAGCGCGGCAACGACCGAGCTGTCGACTCCGCCCGACATGGCAACGACAATGCGTCGCCCGGCAGCGCTGCCGGGCATCTGGAAATCACCGATATCGATCACGCTGCGGCCATTAGCATGATTTCCGAGACGGGTGAACGCGCGCTTTCGTCACGGGCTTTACGGACCCTTCACTTCATGGCGCATAGAAGGGTGCTTCCGATGACGAAGCATGATGGACCAGCCAAGGCGTGGATCTGAGTTTTGCCCTTTTCGACCGGCGCGCGCCGCTTGTTGAGCTGCCCAGCGATTTGGCAGTATTGCTTGTGGAGATGACGGCGCGGCAGGCGGCGTCGCCCACGGCCACCATCTATGCGCGTTCGGCCCGTGTGCGGCTCGACTCTCCACTGTTTGCTCCGGTCGATGGCGCGTTCAATGGCCCTGTTGCGAAGGTGATGATGCAGTGGAAGGATGAGTGAACACCTGTTTGCCGCGCGCGTATCATGCGCTTTCAGGCGGTCACCGCACCGTTTTTTGTGAAGTGGAGAGGGGGCGCCCGCCCCGAACCGAGGTTAAACCATGATCGAGAACCAGAAAATTCGTCCGGCCCGCGTGATCGGACCGCTCGGCGAGCCTTTGACGCTCGATACCCTGCCGCCGCCCACCACGACCCGCTGGGTCGTCCGCCGCAAGGCCGAAGTCGTGGCTGCGGTGAACGGTGGTTTGCTGACCGTGGACGAGGTGTGCAACCGCTATGGCCTGACCGTGGAGGAGTTCGCCGGCTGGCAGCGTGCGATCGATCGTTCCGGCATGCCGGGATTACGCGTTACACGTATCCAGCACTACAAGTCCCTGTACGAGCGGCAACAGAAGTTCTGAAGGGACGGGTTACGGCCCCGGAACAAATCCGAGGTGTCAAGAGTCTTTTCCCCAGCGCCCGGCCGTTCGGGCCGTTAACGCAGGGGAGTGAGTCATGGGTATTATTCTCTGGTTGATCGTCGGCGGCGTGATTGGCTGGCTGGCCAGCATCATCATGCGTACCGATGCTCAGCAAGGTATCTTTCTCAATATTGTCGTGGGCATCATTGGCGCGTTCATTGGCGGCCTGATCATTACAGGCGGTTCGATCAACAGCGCGCCGCTGACGCTGACGTCGTTCCTGGTGTCGCTGCTTGGCGCAGTGATCCTGCTCGCGATTGTGAACCTCTTCCGTCGCGGTCGCGTTCGTTAATCGAACGAGTAGGAAATGGAACAGCGGCCGCCCGGTGACGGGCGGCCGTTTTCTATTGGGCCGTTTCTATCGCGGCGCGGGCCAACGCCGCCCTATTTCAGCAGGAAGCGAACGGAGACGGTGGCGCTGATCGGCACCTCGCCCGGCAGAACACGGGTCGGTGCGTCCGACGCCATTTCCGCGCGAGCATAAAGCACCGGCGGCCGCGGGCCATTGCCACGATCCTCGCCTGCCTCGCCGATCGCGACGATGCGATCGACTCGCAGGCCCGCCGCTTCAGCGTAGCGCGCAGCGCGCGCCCGTGCCTGCTTGATCGCCTCGATCCGGGCGGCATCAAGCGCAGCTTCGGGCTTGTCGACCGACATTTCGGGCCCGTTGATCTGATTGGCGCCCGCTTTCACAAGGGCATCAAGCACCGTGCCGCTCTTGGCGACATCACGAAACTTGACCGAGACCGTGTTCGTCGCCTGATACCCGGTGATCACCGGCGGCTGATTTTCGACGTAGCGATGCTGCGGCGAGAGGTTGACGTTCGCTGTCATGATGTCGCGCGGCGCAACGCCTGCCGCGCGCAGCGAGGCGATCACCCGGTCCATCTTTGCGGCATTGTCCGCCAAAGCAGCGGCCGCGGTGGCGGATTGCGTCACCACGCCGGCGCGAATGGTGGCGATATCCGGAACGCGGGACACTTCGCCCGTCGCGACCACATCCAGCACGGCAGCGTCGGGGAGGATCGGTACCGGGGCGGCGGATTGCGCGGCAGCAGGCGCAGCCGACATCGTGAGCGCGGCCATCGCCAGTGTGGCAATCGTGTAACGCATGATCCGAAATCTCCATTGTGGAACGCTTTAGCGCCTGTGAGGCTCGGTTGATCAACACAGGCTGAACGGCTCGCCGCTTGCTGCGACTCCGCGAATCTGTCATGCGGCATTGGGGCAAAACCGGCGCTTGAGCCCGGTGACTTATTCATATAACACAGCTGCAGATCAATGTAGTGCCGGTCGCCGCAAGCCGCCGGAGCGGGATGTAGGGCGCATGAATTATCAAGTCGGCGGGTTGAGTGGGGACACCGTGCTGATCGAGGGGCCGGAGGATGATGGCGCGCGTCGGCGCCGCCGAATGCTGGTGTTCGCCCTGGTCGCGATCGCTTTGCTCGCCATCGGTGCCTTTTTCCTAACGCGTGGAGGCGAGGCGCCGCAGCAGGCGGGCGCCGCTTCCGATCAGGCGCCGCGTGTCACCGTTGTGGTTCCTGGCCGGGCGGCGCTCGGTCGCACGATCAACGCGAACGGCACGCTGGCCGCCCGGCGCGAAATGCCCGTAGGCGTCGCCGGCGAGGGGGGCATGGTCACGCGCGTGCTCGTGGAGCCGGGGCAGTGGGTGCAGGCCGGTCAGGTGCTGGCGCTGGTCGACCGCTCGGTACAGACGCAAACCGCTCAGAGCCTGGCTGCCCAGGTGAATGTTGCCCAGGCGGATCTGACGCTTGCCCAAGCGGAATTGCAGCGCGCCCAGCAGCTTGTCGACCGCGGCTTCATCAGCCAAGCGGATGTTCAGCGACGGATCGCCACCCGCGATGCGGCCGCGGCCCGCCTCAAGGTCGCGGGAGCGTCTGCGGCGGAGCAGCGCGCGCGCAACCAGCGTCTGGATATTCGTGCGCCCGCCGCCGGCCTGGTGCTTACCCGGCAGGTCGAGCCTGGCCAGATCATCAGTTCAGCGTCCGGCACGCTGTTCCGCATGGCAAAGGGGGGCGAGCTGGAGATGCGCGCGCAGTTGCCGGAAGACGATCTTGCCGCCCTGCCGGTGGGCGCGCGCGCCATGGTGAAGCCGGTCGGCAGCGATCGCGCGTTCGAAGGGCAGATCTGGCAGATCTCTCCGGTGATCGATACGCAGACCCGGCAGGGCATCGCGCGCATCGCGCTGCGCTATGATCCTGCGCTTCGCCCCGGCGGCTTTGCCTCGGCAGTTATCACCAGCGGCGGGGTCAGCATGCCCGGCCTGCCGCAATCCGCGATCCTCAGCGACGAGAAGGGTAATTTCGTCTATGTCGCGGACAAGGACAACATCGTGCGCCGTCGCGATGTGCGGCTTGGCAGCGTGAGCGACGATTCGGTGGCGATCGCATCGGGGCTCGACGGAAGCGAGCGCGTGGTGGTGTCCGCAGGCGCGTTCCTGAATCCGGGGCAGAAGATCGCCCCGGTTCTGGGCAAGCCGGGAGAGTGACGGCATGAACTTCCGCAACATATCGGCATGGTCGATCCGCAATCCGGTCCCGGTCATCGTCCTGTTTGTGATCCTGACGGTCGCCGGCATCGTCAGCTTCATCCGTATGGACATCAACCGCGAGCCGGATATCGACTTTCCGGCCGTTGCGGTGGAGATCACGCAGCCGGGCGCGGCGCCCAGCGAGCTGGAAACGCAGGTGACGCAGCGCGTCGAAGCTGCGGTGCGGACGGTGGAAGGCGTCGACGAACTGCAGTCCTTCGTCAGCGAAGGCAATTCCACGACCATGGTGCAGCTCGACATCGGCACACCGGTTGACCGCGCCGTCAACGAAGTGCGCGACGCTATCACGCAGATCCGCTCAAACCTGCCCGAGGGCATTCTCGAGCCGCAGATCAGCCGCGTGAAGATCAACGACGATGATCTCGGCAGCTATTCGGCCATCG
This sequence comes from Sphingomonas sp. CCH5-D11, assembly GCF_001557395.1. Taxonomy (NCBI): domain Bacteria; kingdom Pseudomonadati; phylum Pseudomonadota; class Alphaproteobacteria; order Sphingomonadales; family Sphingomonadaceae; genus Sphingomonas; species Sphingomonas sp. CCH5-D11. Next base: position 61,834 of record NZ_LSKH01000306.1, read on the forward strand.
CCACCGACATGACGGTGGAACAGCTCAGCTGGTACATCGACAATACGGTCACCAAGGAATTGCTCTCGATCGAGGGCATGGGCGGCGTTGAGCGGAACGGCGGGGTCGATCGCGAGATCCGCGTCATTCTCGATCCGGCGAAGCTTGCGGCCTACGATCTGACGGCGACGCAGATCAACCAGCAGCTGCGACAGGTGAACCTGAATGCGGCGGGTGGCCGTGCCGAAGTGGCCGGTGCCGAACAGTCGGTGCGCGTGCTGGGCAATGCGCGCGACGCTTATGAGCTGGGAGAGACCCAGATCATCGCAGGCAATGGTCGCACCATCAAGCTGAGCGCCTTTGCGACGGTGCGCGATCTTTATGCCGAGCAGCGGACGGCGGCCGGGGTGGATGGCAAGCCGGTCATCACCTTCGATTTCAAGCGCGCCAAGGGCTATTCGGAAGTCACCGTCTTCCGCGAGGCGCAGAAGAAGCTGGCGGAGCTTGAGAAGCGCAATCCGGCAGTCAAGTTTCAGCTGCGCATCGACGGCTCCAAATATGCCGTGGAGCAATATGAGAGCGCGATCCACGCGATGATCGAGGGCGCGGTGCTCGCCGTGTTCATCGTGTTCCTGTTCCTGCGTGACAAGCGCGCGACCTTCATCTCGGCGCTTGCCATCCCGCTGTCGGCGATCCCGGCCTTCTGGTTCATGGACCTGATGGGCTTCACGCTGAACAGCATGACGCTGCTCGCGCTCAGCCTTGTGGCGGGCGTCCTGGTCGACGATGCGATCGTGGAGATCGAGAACATTGTTCGCCACATGCGCATGGGCAAATCGGCCTATCAGGCATCGATCGACGCGGCTGACGAGATCGGCCTTGCGGTGCTGGCGACCACCATGGCGATCGTTGCAGTGTTCCTGCCGGTCGGCCTGATGCCGGGCGTGTCGGGGCAGTTCTTCAAGAATTTCGGCCTGACCGTCGTCGTGGCCGTGCTGATGAGCCTGGCGGTGGCGCGCATGATCACGCCGATGATCGCGGCCTATTTCCTCAAGTCCGCAGGCCCCGAATCGCACGGTGAGGGCCGCCTCATGGACCTTTACATGGTCGTGCTGCGCTGGACGCTGGACCCAGGCAAGTCGATGGCCGTGCGCGCGCGCGGCGGGTTTCGGCGGATCACCGGCTATATCTATGATCACCGCATCTGGACGATTGGGATCGGCGGGCTCGCCTTTGTCCTGACTGTGCTGGGCTTTTCCAGCCTGCCCATGCAGTTCCAGCCGTCGGTCGATCAGGAACGTTCCACCGTCACCATCACCATGGCACCGGGCGCGACCCTCAACCAGACGCAGACGGTGGTGAACCAGGTCTATGAGCTGCTGAGCCGTCAGCCCGAAGTGGATACGACCTATACGCGCACCTTTGTCGGCAATGGCCGGGTGACGGTGCAGTTCAAGGAAAAGCCGAGCCTCAACGATCGGATCGCCGCCCTGTTCGGCGGTGACATCAGCGACAAGCGTACCAAGACATCGACCGAATTCGAGCGCGCGCTGGCTCCGCAACTCGCCCGGATCCCGGACGCGCGGGTCAACTTCCAGTCGCAGTTCGGCTGGGGCGACAACAATCGCGACGTGTCGGTCACCCTGGGTAGCGACGATCCCGTCCTGCTGCGCCAGACAGCGGACAAGATCGTCAGCGACATGGCGAAGATCCCTGGCTTCCTGGCGCCCCGCATCGCAGGCGACCTCAATCGGCCGGAAATCGTTATCAAGCCGCGGCTCGATCTGGCGGCCGACCTAGGAGTGACGACGAGCGCGCTGTCCAACGCGATCCGTATCGCGACATTGGGCGACATCGACCAGAACAGCGCACGCTTTTCGCTGAACGATCGCCAGATCCCCATCCGCGTCGCCTTCGACCAATCCTCGCGCACGCGGATGGCGACGATCCGGAACCTGCCGGTGCCGACGCAGAACGGCGGTTCGGTGCCGCTGTCGGTGGTGGCGGAAATCGGCTTCGGTTCAGGCCCGACCAAGATCAACCGGCTGAATCAACAGCGTCAGCTGACCATCGGCGCGGATCTATCGCCCGGCCTCATCCTGTCCAACGCGATGACGCAGGTGAATGCGCTCCCGTCGATGCAGAACCTGCCGCTCGGTGTGCAGAAGATGAGCGTCGGTCAGGCCAAGTGGCAGATGGAGATGCTGATCAACTTCGTGATCGCTGTGATCGCGGGTGTCTTCCTGGTCTTCTCGGTGCTGGTCCTGCTGTACCGCCGCCTGCTGCCGCCGCTGGTCAACATGGGTTCGTTGCTGCTCGCGCCCCTGGGCGGCGTCCTGGCGCTGATCATCACCGGACACCCGTTGTCGATGCCGGTGTTCATCGGCCTGCTCATGCTGTTGGGTATCGTCGCCAAGAACTCGATCCTGCTGATCGACTTCGCGCTGGAGGAAATGCACGCGGGCGTGCCGATCTATGACGCGGTGGTCGACGCGGGGCACAAGCGAGCGCAGCCGATCGTGATGACCACGGTGGCGATGGTGGCCGGTATGGTGCCGACCGCGCTGGCGCTGACCGGCGACGGGGCGTGGCGTGCGCCGATGGGTATCGTGGTGATCGGCGGGCTGATCGTGTCCACCCTGTTGACGCTCCTCATCGTTCCGGCCTCGTTCAGCCTGTCGATCGGCATCGAGCGGCGCGTGGGTCCATGGCTTGGCCGTAAGCTGCTGACCTACCAGCCCGGCGACGACGAAGCGCCGGCGATCGATCATGCGGCGCCCGGCGGCACGCTGCCGCCGCCACGTGGGCGCATCGGCTATCGCGACGGCGACGTTCCTGCGGAATGACGCTTGAACAAACCCCCGTCTGGGGGATTGTTCGGGCATGATCCCAGTTACGCTGCGGCGCCCATCGGAGACACGTGCGCCGGCCGGCCTGGTGCGGATGCGCGTGATCGCGACCGGGATGCTGGTCGCCATGGCACTGGCATTCCTGCTGGCGCGCGCGCTTGATGAAGTTCACCCGGCGTGGGGCTTCGTGCGAGCGTTCGCCGAAGCGGCGATGGTCGGCGGCCTCGCCGACTGGTTTGCCGTCACCGCTCTGTTCCGCCATCCGCTCGGGCTGCCAATCCCGCACACTGCCATTATTCCGCGCAACAAGGACCGGATTGGCGATCAGCTCGCCACATTCCTGCGCGATTATTTTCTGATCCCCGTCGTGGTGGCGCGCCGGATGCGACGCATGGACGTGGCAAGCGCCGCCGGGCGCTGGCTGGCGAGCCCGTCCGCCGGGAGCCGACGCGTTACCCGCGGCGCCTCTCGGCTGGCGGTCGAGGTGCTCCAGGCGCTCGATCAGGAGCGGCTGGGCGGCATGGTGCGCGGCGCCATGGTCCAGCAGGTGCGCCGGATCGAATTGTCTCCCCTGCTCGGCCGTGCGCTTGAGGCTGCGATGGCGGAGAACCGGCACCAGCCGATAATCGATGGCATCGTTCGCTGGGCCGGCCGCGTGCTGGAGGCGAACCAGCAGGTCGTGCGCAACATGGTGCATGAACGGGCCGGCACGATCCTTCGCTGGACCGGCCTTGATGAGACCATCGCGAACAAGATCATCGACGGGCTGGACAAGATGCTGGTCGACATGGCCGAGCAGCCGGATCACCCCCTGCGCACAAAGGCCGAGGAGGGCCTGGCTACGCTCGCCCGCGATCTTCAGCACAAGCCGGAGATGCAGGAGCGGGTCGAGGTCCTGAAGCTCGCCCTGCTCGAGAACCCTGCGATGCAAGGCTGGATCAACGGCCTTTGGGAGCAGGCGCGCCACGCCATGCTGCGCGCGGCGCGCGATCCGGAGCGGCTGTTGTCGGGCGGCATTGGCGAGATGCTGCGCCAGTTGGGCCAGACGCTGGAGAGCGACGTCCGGCTTCGCAACACGCTGAACCGCTATGTCCGCCGGGTGGCCGTCGGCACGGCTGCGGATTATGGCGACGTGATCGTCGGCCTCGTCTCCGAGACGGTGCGCGGCTGGGACGCGCAGACCATCACCCAGCGCCTGGAGCATTCCGTGGGCAAGGATCTGCAGTTCATCCGCATCAACGGCACGCTGGTGGGCGGGGCGGTGGGGCTTGTGATTCATGCTTTGGATGTCCTGCTCTGAACCGCGACACCGCAGACGGGCGATCCTCGGGCGAGCGCAAGGGCGCCGCTCAGGGTTGTAACAATGCCGCACATGCAACAACCGGACGAACTGTACGTTCATCTTGATGATCTGCGGAGTTTTCCGCAAAGGGTGGGGGATGGGCGCATTGGCCGAATTCAGCGAGGACGGGGGCAGGCTGCGCGTCACCGGCGACCTGCTGCTCTCCCGCTTGGGTGATCTGCCCACGCGTCTCGATTCCCATTCGGGTTCGATCTCGGAGCTTGATCTCTCCGGCATCGGGCGCATGGATACGATCGGTGCGTGGGTGGTGCACCGCTTCGCCAAAAGAAAGGGCGTGCCGGTCACCGGGCTGAAGCCCGAGCTTCAGCATCTGCTCGAGCAGGTGGGAAGCGCCGATCAGCCGGTTTCAACCCGGCCGAAATATGTCAGCCCGTTCAACCGCGTGCTTGGTGAAGTGGGCGAAGCGGTGGTCATGTCCGGCCGCACGTTGCTGGGCCTGCTCGGCTTCTTGGGCGCGACCGTCCTGGCCTTCGTGAATGTCATTCGCCACCCACGACGCTTTCGCTTCAATGCGACCGTTCAGCGGTTTGAGGTGGTGGGCGTATCGGCGCTCGGCATTGTCGGGCTGATGAGCTTTCTGATTGGCATCGTTATCGCACAGCAGGGCGCCGTGCAGCTTCGACAGTTCGGCGCGGAGGTGTTCACGATCAACCTGATCGGCCGCATCACCCTGCGTGAGCTTGGCGTGCTGATGACGGCGATCATGGTGGCGGGGCGATCCGGCTCTGCGTTCGCGGCGCAGCTCGGAACGATGAAGCTGACGGAGGAAGTGGATGCCATGCGGACCATCGGCGTGTCGCCGATGGAGGCATTGGTGCTGCCGCGTACCCTTGCCGCCGTCATGCTGATGCCGCTTCTTGGTTTTTATTCCTCACTCATCGCCATTATCGGGGGTGGGCTGCTGTGCTGGCTGCAGCTCGAGATCCCACCGGTCACCTATGTCGCGCGGCTGCGCGAAGTGGTGCCGATTACCGATCTTTACGTCGGGCTGATCAAGGCGCCGGTCTTTGGCGCGATCATCGCGATCGCAGGGTGCTTTCAGGGCATGCAGGTGGAGGGCGATGCCGAGCAGGTCGGCACCCGGACCACCGCCGCAGTGGTGCAAGCGATCTTCCTTGTCATCGTGCTCGACGCTTTCTTCGCGGTGTTCTTCGAACGGATCGGCTGGATTTGATGAGCAGTTCCGAGAACATCATCGAAGTCCGTGGTCTCAAGAACGCATTCGGCGACCAGGTTGTCCATGAGAACCTGGACCTCGACGTACGGCGCGGCGAAATCTTGGGCGTGGTCGGCGGATCGGGCACGGGCAAATCGGTGCTGATGCGCTCGATCATCGGGCTTCAAAGCCCCGTGGCCGGCGATGTCACCGTGTTCGGCGAGCCCACGATCGGGCGCGAAGAGACGGAAGCGGTCGAGATCCGCAAGCGCTGGGGCGTGCTGTTCCAGGGGGGCGCGCTCTTCTCCACGCTGACCGTGGCGGAGAATGTGCAGGTTCCGCTGCGCGAATTTTACCCGAACCTTGACCTGACTTTGCTGGACGAGATCGCCTCGTTCAAGGTGATGATGACGGGCCTGCCGGCAGAGGCGGGCCCCAAATATCCAGCCGAGCTTTCCGGCGGCATGAAGAAGCGGGCCGGTCTGGCGCGGGCCTTGGCACTCGATCCCGAGCTCCTCTTTCTGGACGAGCCGACCGCCGGGCTGGATCCGATTGGCGCCGCGGCCTTCGATGATCTGACCAAGTCGCTCCAGAAGACGCTGGGGCTGACGGTCTTCCTCATCACGCATGATCTCGATACGCTTTACGCCATCTGTGATCGTGTTGCCGTGCTGGCGGACAAGCGCGTCATCGCCGTGGGAACGATCGACGAGCTGCTCGCGCTGGATCACCCATGGATTCAGGAATATTTCCGCGGACCCCGGGGACGAGCCGCGGTGGCAACACGAGATGCTGCGGCAGAAGCAACAGCAAAGTCAGGGGCTAAGTGATGGAAACCCGTTCCAACCATGTGCTGGTCGGCGCCGTCGTGCTGATCCTGCTGGCAGTGCTGGCGCTGTTCACCGTTTGGATCGCGCGGCTGGGCGGCGCCACCCAGAACGAATATGATATCTTCTTCAAGCAATCCGTGGATGGGCTCGCGCGTGGCTCGCAGGTCACCTATTCCGGCGTTCCTTCGGGTCAGGTGAAGTCTATCCAGCTGTGGCGCAACGATCCGCAATTCGTTCGCGTGCGCATTGAGGTGAGCCAGGAAACGCCGATCCTGCAGGGCACGGCGGCGACCATCCAGGGCAGTTTCACGGGGACCAGCACGGTCAGCCTGGATGGCGCTCGCAAGGGCGCACCGCCGATCGTCTGTCCGGAAAACGACAATGGCCAGCAATGTCCCTATGGCGTGCCTGTCATTCCGACGCGTACCGGTGGTCTTGGCGCGATCCTGAATTCCGCACCCCAGCTGCTGGAGCGCCTGTCCACGTTGACGGAGCGCCTGACCGGGCTGCTGACCGACAAGAACCAGGCATCGATCGCCGGCATTCTGGAGAATACTAATCGCCTGACCGATGCGCTGGCCGATCGCGGACCCGAGATCGCCGCCACGCTGGCGCAGACCCGTATCGCCATTCAGCAGGCTGGCAATGCCGCGCAGCAGATCGGCGAACTGGCGGCGACCACCAATGGCGTGCTGGCGGAGGATATTCGACCAACGATCGTCAACCTGAACGATACCATTCGCTCGGCGAAGCAAAGCGCGGAAACGCTGAATGGCGCGATTCAGGATGCGCGGCCGGGGTTGCAGACATTCTCCAAGCGCACCGTGCCGGAGATCAACCAGTTGGTGCTTGATCTGCGGCAGATGTCGGCGGCGCTGGCGTCGGTGGCGGAGAAGGTCGACCGGCAAGGGGCCGGATCGTTGATCGGGCAGCAGAAGCTGCCGGACTACAAGGGCAAGTGAGGACGGATATGAAGAAGCTCCTGATCAGTCTTGCCCTTCTGCCGCTTGCCGGCTGTGTCAGCTTCGGTGCCAAGCCGCCGGAGTCACTGCTCAGCCTGACGGCGACGGAGCAGGTGCCGGTAGGCCAGGCGCAATCCTCCGCCGGCGCGCGCACGGTTTCGATCCAGGTGCCCGCAGTGCCGCAAGCGCTGGCGAACAATCGCATTCCCGTACAGGCCAGCGCGACCGACATCGCTTATGTAAAGGACGCGCAATGGGTCGAGCCCCCGGCGCGGCAGTTTGCGCGTCTGCTGTCGGACACCGTGACGGCCCGAACCGGCCGGGTTGTCCTGTCCGGCGCGCAGTCGCTGGCTGATCCCGGTGCGCGGCTTGCGGGTGAGTTGCGGATGTTCGGGGTCGATGCCGCCACTTCGGCCGCTGTCGTTACGTACGACGCCGCCTTGGTGCGCGACGAGGGCGGTGCACTTGAGAAGCGTCGCTTCGAGGCGCGGGTACCGGTGTCCGCGATCGAGCCGGCGCCGGTGGGCGCCGCACTCAACCAGGCTGCCAATCAAGTGGCCAGCGAAGTGGCGGACTGGATCGGCCGGTAAGGGGCCCGTGGGAGGAATGCCGGCAAGGCGCCCTCAATAACGGCAAGCTGATCATTGGTGCAGAGCGATCGTCCTTCCGCCGGAAGGAAGGCTTGCCCGCGAACTCCTTTGCGGGAGAGCCGCGGGCAAGGCGCTTGCGGCGCTATTGCGCCAGTGTCTTTGTGAGGTCGAAGAGATAGTCGCGTCCTTCATAAAGGGACGTGACACGAATGCGCTCGTTCAGCCCGTGCGTCCCGTTCAGGTCGGGCTCCAGGAAGAGGCCGGGCACGCCGTAAACGGGCATGTTCAGCCTGCCGAAGAAGACGCCATCCGTCGCCCCAGTAGACATCATCGGCACGACCGGAACGCCTGGGAAGTGCTTGGCGGCGAGTGACTGCACTGGGCCCATGATCTTGGGGTCGAGCGGAGGCGGCACTGCAACCGGGCGGACAGGCTGGTTGGCGGTGACAGTCACCTTTGGTCCGGCAAGTTCCTTCAGCTTCGCCAAGGTGCCCTCCACGCTTTCGCCCGGGAAGATGCGGCAATTCACATTCGCCGTCGCCCGCTGCGGCAGGGCATTTTCGGCATGACCCGCGTTGACGAGCGTGGCGACGCAGGTCGTGCGAAGGGTGGAATGCAGCACCTTGTCCCGGCTGACGATCGCGTCGGCACTCTGGTCGGTCGGATCGGCCAGCAGGCGCTGGATGGCGGCTGATGTGGGTGACGGAAGCGCCTTGGCGCTGGCGGCGAAAAAGGCGCGGGTCGTATCCGAAAACTTGATCGGGAACTCATACCCTTGCACGCGCTTGATCGCGTCCGCCAGATCGTAGATCGCGTTCTCCGGTGTCGGAGCGGAACTGTGCCCACCCGGGTTGGTGGCAACGAACGTGAAGTTCTGCGCGGCCTTCTCCCCGACCTGGATGGCAAGTGCCTGTCGCTTTCCGCGCGCGTCCAGCCGCCCGCCACCACCTTCGTTGAGGACGAAATCGGCGCGAACCAGGTCCGGTCGGTTCTTCGTGAGCCAGTCCGCGCCGTTGAACGCGTAAGTGGTCTCCTCCCCACAGGTGAGCGCCAACCTGATTGTTCGCTTCGGCCGGAAGCTCTGCTGCCTGAAGCGGATCATCGCATCGGCCCAGATCGACGACATGGCCTTGTCGTCGACTGAGCCTCGCGCATAGTAGAAGCCGCCTTCCTCGACGAGCTTGAACGGATCGCGCTGCCAATCCTCGCGCTTGGCAGCGACAACGTCCAGATGGCCGAGCAGCAGCATGGCGCCGAGTGCCGGATCGGAACCGGGGAGCGTGGCGACAAGCCCGCCGTCCTCTGGGTGATCCGGCGTGGAAAAGAGGACCAGGTCGCTGTCCGCATAACCCGCCGCCTTCATCCGGTCTGCAATTTGCCGAGCGGCGCGGGTGCAGCTTCCCTGATCGACCACCGTGTTGGTTTCGACCAGTTCCTTGTAGAGTTCGAAGAATGCTTTCTCGTCCGGTCGCTGCTGCGCGCTGACCGTCGTCGGTACCAGGGCTAAACCAGCCAATCCTGCTGCTATGATCCGCCAGTGACCCTGCATTCTTCTCTCCCGCTTATGTAAGGGGCAATGCTTGCAGGGAAACTTTGCTGAGGCAACGCTGCATTGTGCACGGCGCCCAGTACCGGAGGGAATGCGCCGGCTTCGTCGTCAGCCTTGGGAGTTTTCGGGTGCTGGCGGCACGGGGGCGGGTGGCGACGGCACGGTTTCGGCCGGCTGAGCCGCCTGCGCCGCGCCAGAGACGGTGCCGACGATGGCTGCCGTCTCTAGAATCTCGAGGGCGCGATCGGCGGCGACATAGCGGCGGGCGGCGCTGGTCCAACGCACGGCTTGCGGACCACCGGGAAGCCGCTCCACCTCCTCCAGCGCGGCATCCACCCTGCCGATGTCCACCAGCCGCCGAGCCCGCGTCAGCCGCTCGGATGGGATTGCCGAAGGCATGTTGGCGTCGCGCAGAACCACCAGGTGCCGCAACTCATCGATCAGGCCGTCAAACCAATGCTCAGTTCCCGGATTCAGCAACATGGAGGAGTTCGCCTCCAGCGCCTCACGAAGCCCCTCCAGCGTGACAGGATCACGGCCTACCTGAACGATCGTCTCCACGGCCGGCTGGTGGGTGCCGCCGAACCTTCTACGCAGCTGCTCCTCCAGATAGCCGAGTGGCTTGCCACGTTCGATCGACCGCCGCGCAGCGAAAGCGATAAGTATCGCTTCGGCACGGCCGGCGCGGTCGGCCGAGGCCGTCACGTCCAGCTGCATGCCCGCGGCACGAGCCTCAAGCGCCGCAAGCTGCGCGGCAAGCGCGCTTTCGCGCGTAGCGAGAGTCACCGGATCAAAAGGGCCGAGAACCGGGGCGCCGGCCGGCGCTGGCACCGCTTGGCCGCCAACGGTTGTCGTTGATGACGCACCCGGCGCCGAGCCCTGCTGCCACCAACCCTGGCGGTCACGCACGGACAGCCACATCAGCCCCAGGCCCACGAGGAGCGCGAGCACCACGAGCAAGGTGATAAGGCCAACTCGCGACCGGCGCGGAGCGGGATCGAGCGGCACAGCTTCGTCCATGAGGCCTTATCCCCAGTGGATGGTTAGTGGTCAATCGCGAGCGTGCATGCAGCCTGCACGAGCGCCGCATCGTTCGGCTCCGCGGCAATCAGGCTGCGATCCCAGCCCTTGCCTGCCGCTTGCGCGACGGCATCGCTAATGGCGGCGACCCGCACCGATGCGAGGAGCGTTTGATCGCGTTCCAGAAGGCGACGAAACAGGGTGGCCGCGCGGGGCGAGTGAAGCAGGGTGACAGTGCTTTTTGCCAGACGCATCGTGCCCGGCGCGGGAATGCGCGGCTCGCTGGCATAAACTGGGATGTCCTCCACGCCCGGCAGGAATATTCTGTCGCGCGCCGCAAGGCGAAGGATGCGATGCCAACCATTCCGATGTGCCAGCGAGAGGGCCTGGGCACCGTCACCCTGGCCCACCGCGGCGATCCTGAGGCCCGCGTCCTCGGCGGCGGCGGCCGTGCCAGCTCCAACGGCAATCACGGGCAGATGCTGCAGCACAGCCAGACCGGGCCCGGCGAGGCGCGCGGCGTTGGCGCTGGTCAGCAGCAATGCGTCATAGGGATCGTCCGGCGGGGTCCATTCGATTGCAACGATGCCGAAGAGCGGCAGCCGCGCGACGGTCAGCCCCGCCGCTTCCAAACGTCTGGCGGTCGCGGCATTGCCAGGTTCTGGCCGCAGAACCAGCGCCGGCCGGGTCACCCCGCAAACAGCAGCCGGATCGACCCGGGCGCCCGCTCCAGCAGATCCGCCGCGAGCGCCTGGCCCAGCGCTTCGCCGCCATCGCCGCTCATGCTCCCAGAGATATGAGCAGTTCCATCCTCATCCAGCAGCTCGGCCGCCAAGGTCATCTGACCATCCTGCCAGGATGCAAGGGCTGCCACCGGCGAGTGGCAGGTGGCGCCCAGGGCTGCCAGCAGCGCGCGTTCGGTTAGCACGCAGCGGTGGGTGTCCGAACAATCGATCGCGCTCACGAGATCGCGCGCAGGCCCCGTGGAAAGCGTTTCCACCCCTACCGCACCCTGAGATGGCGCTGGCAGCGTTGTGTCGAGCGGAAGCGGCGTGCCGGTACCGGGGCGCTCCAGACGCTCAAGGCCCGCCGCAGCGAGCAAGGTCGCATCCACCTCGCCCGCTGCCAGCTTGCCCAGTCGGGAATCCACATTTCCGCGCAGCAGGACAATCTGCAGGTCAGGCCGGCGGCGCAGGAGCTGGGCCCGCCGACGTGGCGAGCTTGTCCCCACCACGGCGCCCTGCGGGAGCGCTTCGATCGATTCCGCGCCAATCAGCCGGTCGCGAACGTCCGCGCGCGGCAGCATGGCCGCCACGACGATCTCCGCAGGCCGGATCGTCTCCACATCCTTCATGGAATGAACGCAGGCATCCACCTCGCCGGCTAGAAGTGCCCGGTCCAGCTCCTTCGTCCACAAGGCTTTGCCGCCGATTTCCGCTAGGGCACGATCCTGTATCCGGTCCCCCGTCGTCCGAACGACAACGATCTCGACATCGTCCCAGCCATGCACGGCCATCAGCGCGTCGCGGACCATGCCCGCCTGCGTGAGCGCAAGCGGGGAGCCGCGCGTGCCGAGCCTGAAGGTGTTTGCCATTGAAACTTCGTACCACTTCGTTCGGGGACGGCTTTATCAGCCCTGGACTGCCCTTCGACAAGCATCCGGCGAGCGGATAAGGGGGACAGATGCTCATTCTTGGCCTGGAATCCTCCTGCGACGAAACGGCGGCAGCGATCGTCACTGGTGATCGGCGAGTGCTGTCCCATCGGCTTGCGGGACAGGAAAGCGACCATCGACCGTTCGGCGGAGTCGTGCCGGAAATCGCCGCGCGAGCGCATGTTGAGGCGCTCGAACCGCTGGTGCAGGCGGCGCTGGCCGATGCTGGCGTCACGCTGGCGGACGTGGACGCGGTGGCGGCGACGGCCGGGCCTGGGCTGATCGGCGGCGTGATGGTGGGACTGGTGACCGGAAAGGCGCTCGCCCACGCGGCCGGCAAGCCGCTGGTCGCCGTCAACCATCTGGAGGGCCATGCCTTGAGCCCAAGGCTGGCCGACCCGGATCTGGAGTTTCCATATCTGCTGCTGCTGGTATCCGGCGGGCATTGTCAGTTGCTGCTGGTCGAGGGGGTGGGCCGCTACCGGCGCCTGGCGACAACCATTGATGATGCTGCTGGTGAGGCATTCGACAAGACGGCGAAGCTGCTGGGGCTGGGCTTTCCGGGCGGGCCGGCCGTGGAACGTGCCGCGCTGAAGGGAGATCCCGGCGCCGTGCCGCTGCCCCGGCCGTTGCTGCGGTCGCCGGAGCCGCATTTCTCCTTTGCGGGGCTGAAGGCGGCCGTTGCACGCGTGATCCATGACTATTCGCCTGAGGACATCGCTGCGTCCTTCCAGGCGGCGGTGGTGGATTGCCTGCTTGATCGGACGCGCCGGGCGATGGCGCAGGCGAGCGGCGCAACCGCATTGGTGGTGGCCGGTGGTGTCGCGGCGAACGCCGCGGTGCGCGACGCTTTGTCCCGGCTGGCAAGCGAGAGCGATATGCGCTTTGTCGCGCCGCCGCTTTGGCTCTGCACCGATAACGCCGCCATGATCGCTTGGGCGGGCGCCGAGCGTTTTGCCGCCGGGCTGACCGATCCGCTGGATATCCCGGCGCGTGCGCGTTGGCCACTCGACCCCACCGCAGAAGCGGTACGCGGGGCGGGAGTGAAGGCGTGAGGATCGGCGTGATTGGCGGTGGCGCCTGGGGCACGGCCCTGGCGCAAGTGGCGGCGCGTGGCGGCGAGGTGCTGCTCTGGGCACGCGAACCTGAGGTCGTGGAAAGCATCAACGCCCGGCATGAAAACACGACCTTCCTGCCGGGCATACCGCTCTCGACGCGGATTCGTGCGACTGGCCTTCTGGCCGATCTCGCCGGCAATGACGCGCTGCTGGTGGTCGCGCCGGCGCAGCATGTCGGCGCCGTGCTGGAGGCGACACCGGTCGGCGACACGCCGCTGGTGCTGTGCGCGAAGGGGATCGAGGCGGGGTCGCGCCGACTGGTGGGCGAAATCGCACAGGCGGTGCATCCTGCCGCGCCGATCGCGGTCCTTTCCGGCCCCACGTTCGCGCATGAGGTAGCGGCAGGCCTGCCGACGGCCGTGACCCTCGCCTGCGCCGATGAAGCGCTTCAGGCGAAGCTTGCCGCCCGGCTCGCCAGCCCGAGTTTTCGCCCCTACGCCTCCGCCGACGTGATCGGCGCGGAGATAGGCGGGGCGGTGAAGAACGTACTCGCCATCGCGTGTGGCGTGGTGGAGGGGGCAGGTTTGGGCCAGAATGCCCGTGCTGCGCTGATCGCCCGCGGTTTTGCCGAAATGACGCGCTTCGGACTGGCGCGCGGCGCTCGGGCAGAGACTCTGGCGGGGCTTTCCGGACTGGGCGATCTGGTGCTGACCTGCTCATCCACCAGCAGCCGCAACTTTTCGCTTGGCCTGGGTCTTGGAGGCGGCGCGAGCGCTGCCGACTTGCTTGCCGATCGCCGCACCGTGGCCGAAGGAGCGTTCACCGCGCCCGTTCTGGCCGAAGCGGCGGATGAAGCCGGCATCGACATGCCGATCACAACGGCGGTCTGCCGTCTGCTTCAGGGCGTGCCGGCGCGCGCGGTGATTGAGGATCTGCTCGCACGGCCGCTGCGCGAGGAGGGCTGATGCGTCTGGCGGTGCTTGCGCGCGCGATCAACGCCGGCAAGCCGCTGGCGATGGCTGATCTGCGCGCGCTGCTCGAAAGGCACGGGCTGGTGGATGTCCGCACCATCCTGGCATCCGGCAATGCGGTGTTTTCGTCAGATGAGGATGCAGCGCTCGTAGAGAAGCGTCTGGAACAGGCGGCCCAGATGGACCTCAATCTCGAGACCGCGTGGTTTGTCCGCAGCCATGATGAGCTGAGCGCGATCGTTGCTGCAGCGCCCTTCCCGGAGGCGGTCGCCACGCGCCCAAATCATGTCCAGATATTCTTTCACCATGAATCGGTCGATGGCGGCAGGTTGCAGGACCTGACCAAAGGATATGACGGTCCGGAGCGGCTGCTGGCGATCGGGCGCGAACTGTACGTTGACTATCCGGATGGGATCGGCCGATCCAAGCTGCCGGCACTGTTATCCAGGGCCAAGCTGCCGCTTTCGACGGGCCGAAACTGGAATACGCTGCTGAAGCTGGTGGAGGCGACGCGCTGAACCGCGGTCAGGCGGCGATGATCATCGCAGCACCTGGCTGCTCAGCGCCTGACAGTCGGCATCCTGCGCAATGGGCTCCTGTCGGCCGCTGATGGCTCGGCCAAGCGCCTTCAACACGTTGCCAACCGACTTCACCTCGCGCGGCACGACCACGTCTGGCTCACTGATCGTTCCGGTCATTGTTGCCGAACCGGGCAGCTTCAGGACGGCATCGTGCTTTGGTGCGCCGGTCAGCCGGATGGCCAGCCGCTCGTTCGGGAAGGAAATCGTGCCCTGGCCGTCCAGGCGGCTTTGCGAGGTGTCGACAATGAAGGGACCCGCTTGTCCGACGCCATTGCGCATCGTCAGGCCGACGATCACGCAGCGCAAGACCGCGCGATCCTCTCTCCTTGCGAGCAAAGCTCCGCCGGCGTCGAAGCCGAGCGCCTCCGCAACCTCTTTCGGGAGCGCCCCGTTGCGGGCGGCCAGACCGATGCGACCACTGGCGTTGCCGACGGCTTCGCGGATCGTGCTCCCACGACCCTCGAGCACCGCACGCGCATCGACCCGCCCGGTTACCGATCCGCCGCCGCCAGCGAGGGCAGGAATGCTGCTGCCAATCAGCCGAAGATCCAGCTTCACCAGCGGAACCGGGCCGTTGTTGCCCTGATTGACCACGGCTGTTCCCGCGATCCGGCCCTGCCTGAGCCCGATTACCATGGGAGAGACCGTCAACACCCGATGATCGAGGGTCAGCGTGCCCGCCATGGAGGTGAGGGAGGAGGGGCCGTGTCGGCTGACGATCCGTGCGACCCGGAAGGTGAGGCGGCCGTCCGTGCGGCCGATCTTGGCAAGATTCACTCGCGTGTCGGGCACGATTCGCGGCCCGATCGCCTGTTTCCGGGCTGCAGCCCGCCTTAAGCCTGCGTCGGAAGACAGGTCATCGAAGTCCAGCTGGCGAGACGAGAATGAGCCTTGCAGCTTAATTCGATCGCCATCCTTGATGACGGTCAGTTCGCCGGTGAGATCCGATCGGCCGATCCGTCCATTGAGCCGGTCGATCAGCCAGCGGCCTGGCTCACGGCGAACCTTGGCGGACAGCACGACCGGCTGGGTGTGGAACAGACCAGCTTCGATCACAGCGTCGATCAGCTTCAGGTCCCGCGCCCGCGCGGACACCTCAAGCGACATATGCTCTGTGTCGAGCGGGGCTGCCATAGCTCCTTTGGCGTGCATCGACAGGTCGGTTCCGGTCAGCCGGGCATCAAAGGGCCATTTGCCCTTGTGCTCCCCGGAAACCGCCGGTGCGCTGACGGCGATGCGAACCGGAACGTCGCGTATCTCGCCCCTGCCACTCACACGCAGGCCGGCAGATTGATTGGAGAGGAAGTTCAGCGCGAACCAGCGGTCGCGCTTCTCATCCCGATAGGTCAGGCGCGAGTTGCTGACACTGAGCTGATCGAGGCCGCCGCCGCCGGTGCCGCCGCGCCCCGTCGTGCCACGCCAGCTTTCGCGCCCGTCGGCGGCTCGTACGAGATTGAGTTCGGCGCCGGAAATCGTCACGTCGCCGAGCGCCAGCCTGCCGGTCAGAAGCGACAGGGCGCTGAAGCTCACTTCCATTTGGGCAACGCGGGCAAGATCGTGCGGGCCAGCCCATTGTGGGCCTGGAATGCGGACATCGCGCAGCCGGACGGAGGTCGTGAACCCGAAGTGGTCGACCCGTTCCATGGTGCCGATCGTTACCGGTCGGCCGAACCGGGCGGTCATCCGGCTTTCCAGAACGCCCTTCAGCAACCCCCAGGGGAACGCCGCTATCGCAATCGCAAGGGTGGCGACGATCAGCGTGATGACGGTTGCCGCGATCCGGATACGGGGACGGGACAGCGAACGGAACATTGAAGGTGAGACGCCTGAAATAAGCGTTCGTTCCGGATACGAAAGGAGTGATGCGGGGGCGCTCGGCGCCCCTTCTACTTAGCGCTCCGTGAGACGAGCGCGACCAAGCGTGCCGATCAGAAATCGATCGCGACGCCCTTCTTTTCCCAATCGCCATATCGCACTGGATCGCGGCCGAGCGGATCTTCCGCCGGTCGCTCCATGGGCGCGGGCTGTGGCACGGGCTTGTTGGGGGACAGGTAAGCCGGTGGCTTAACATGAGGAGGGCGTTTTGACATCGGCTCTTCCGGTTGCGTCGTTAAGCCGCCACATGGGCCCGATGCCTTCTCCCGCCAAGCCCCGTTCGTCTACTGGCCGTCGCCCGGCCGATCCTCCTGGTACCGCGCCGCGCCGCGCGGCCCTGCGCGTGCTGGACGCCGTTCTGCGCCGGGGCGAGCCGCTGGAGGCAGCGCTGCCCAATGCGACCCGTGGTCTGGAAGGCGCTGATCGGGGCCTTGCCCATGCCATCGCGGCCGAAACGCTGCGCCGTTTGCCCGATCTTGATGCCCTGATCGATTCGGCGACGCGCCAACGCCTGCCCGACGATGCGAAGGCGCGAATGGCGCTGCGCGTCGCGCTGGTCCAGACACTGGCGCTTGGCACCCCGCCGCATGCCGCGATCGCCACGGTTCTTCCGCTTGTCGACGGTGGACCGCGCAAGCTGGTTCATGGGGTGTTCGGCGCGTTGAACCGTGGCGGCGCAGAGTTGCCGGAACAGACGTCGCTTCCGCCGGAGATAGCGGAACGCTGGGGCAGCTACTGGGGCGAGAGCGTGGTCAACGCGGCCGCAAGCGCCATTGCCGCGCCACCTCCCCTCGACCTGACGCTGGCCAAGGCGGACGGACTCGCGCCGGAGGGGACAAGCTTGGCGCCGGATCACCGCCGTATCGTGGAGGCCGCCCCCGTCGCGACGCTTGCCGGCTATGACGAAGGCGCGTGGTGGGTACAGGATGTGGCGGCTTCGCTGCCCGCCCGTCTGCTTGGAGCCGGCGAGGGGCAGGTGCTGGACCTGTGCGCTGCTCCTGGCGGGAAAACGATGCAGCTTGCCGCCGCGGGGTGGAATGTCACCGCGCTGGAGATCGCACCATCGCGCGCCGCCCGGTTGCATGAAAACCTGGCCCGGACTGGCCTGCCTGCCCAGGTGGTGATCGCGGACGCGCTGGACTGGGCCCCCGCGGAGCCGCTCGATGCCATCCTGCTTGATGCGCCCTGTAGCGCCACCGGCATCTTCCGGCGGCACCCGGATGTGCTGTACCGTGCGCACCCTGGCATCATCGCGGAAATGGCGGCGCTGCAGGCACGCCTGCTCGACCGCGCAGCGGCGTGGGTGCGGCCGGGCGGAAGGCTGGTCTACGCCACCTGTTCGCTTGAGCCGGCGGAAGGGGAGGAGCAGCTTGCGCGGTTCCTAACCGCTCACCCGGAATATGCCGTGTCGCCGCCGTCCCCCGGGGAGCTCCCGACCGGCATAGCGGCGAACGAAGCCGGCTATGTACGCACGCTGCCGGGCACGCTGGCCGATGTGGGCGGCTGCGACGGCTTTTTCATCGTGCGGCTTGTGCGTGCTTCCGCCTGACCGGATGGAAGGTTAAGGCATTGCCGTTACCCACACCGTTCGGGTCACGCCGATCAGCCATGTTTTCGTCCCTGTGAAGAGACGCAGAATGATCCGGCGCGGCAGAACGAACGAAGTTTGAGCGAGTTATCCGTTGAAGCCAGTCCGTATCGCTCCGTCGATCCTTTCCGCCGATTTCGCCAAGCTGGGCGAGGAGGTCCGCGCCATTGACGCTGCTGGCGCGGACTGGATCCATATCGACGTGATGGACGGCCATTTCGTGCCGAACATCACAATCGGCCCGGCGGTGGTGAAGGCACTACGCCCGCACACGTCCAAGCCCTTCGACGTGCATCTGATGATCTCGCCGATCGACGCCTATCTGGACGCTTTCGCCGAAGCTGGCGCGGACACGATCACCGTTCACCCCGAGGCCGGCCCGCACATTCACCGCTCGCTCCAGCACATTAAATCGCTGGGCAAGCGCGCCGGCGTCGTCCTGAACCCGGCCACGCCGGCCAAGATGCTGGATTACATCATCGATATGGTCGACCTGGTCCTGGTGATGAGCGTGAACCCGGGCTTTGGTGGGCAGAGCTTCATCGACAGCCAGCTGCGCAAGATCGCCGCCATCCGGAAGATGATCGAAGCGAGCGGGCGGGACATCGATCTTGAGGTGGACGGCGGGATCGATCCCGGCACGGCGCGACTGGCGATCGATGCGGGCGCGGACGCTTTGGTGGCAGGAACGGCCACGTTCCGGGGCGGACCGGCTGCGTACGCGGACAACATCCGTGCGTTAAGGGGCGCATGAGCGAACGGACGGACGATCTTCCCACTGCCGACGGGATCGACGAGGGCAAGCGGCTGGTGCGCGTTGGCGGCGACAAGGGATTGTCGCTCGCCGAGCGGCTGACCGACCGCTTTCACCGCCTGACCTGGCGCACGCCGATCCATGGTCTTCGACTGAAGGGTCGCCATCCGCTCAAGCTGATCGCGGTGCCGGAGGATCCGCTGTTCGGGGACGTGCCACGCGGACAGGCGCTGCTTGAGGGGCACATCCTGTTCCGCGGCGAGAGCCACCAGATTACCGGGCTAGACTTGCGCAGCTTCGCGCCATCGCCCGCCTTTGCAGAATTTCTCCATAGCTTTGCGTGGCTTCGCGACCTGTCGAGCGTCGCGACGCGGGCCGAAGGCGCACCCGTGGCCGAGGATCTGATGGAGCGCTGGCTGGCGGCGCACGGGGAACGGATCACCGCGCTGGCCTGGCGGCCGGATTTGTGGGGCCGGCGTATCCTGTTCTGGACTGCGCATGCGCCGCTGATCCTGTCTTCCACGGACTTGGTCTATCGTTCCAAGGTGTTGAACGCGCTGGCGAGGGGCGCGCGGCATCTGGACAGCAGCGCCGACAAGGCACCACCGGGGCCTCACCGGGTGGCGGCATGGTGCGGGGTGATCGCCGCCGGGCTGCTGATCCCGGGAGGTGATCCGCGCAAGAGCTTCGGCGAAGCCGGCCTTTCCAGAGCGCTCGACGGCGCACTTTGGCCTGATGGCGGCCTTGTCAGCCGCTCGCCCGAGTCACTTCTGGAGATTATCGGCCTGCTCGTCATGCTGCGGGAAAATTATGCCGCGCGCCGGCAGGACCTGCCCGAGTTCGCACAGGATGCGCTGACCCGGATGGTGCCGGCGCTGCTTGGCGCCTGCCACGCGGATCGTGCGCTGGCGAGCTGGCAGGGCGGCGGTCCCGTGCCGGCGGAGCAGGTGGCGCAGATCATCGCGGCGAGCGGCGTGCGCGCACGACCGCTGAAACAGGCGCGGGACTGGGGCTATCAGCGGATGACGGCGGGAACCACGGTGCTGCTGGTCG
>NZ_LSKH01000307.1:2500-5988 GCF_001557395.1 Sphingomonas sp. CCH5-D11
TCATCCGGTAACTTTTCAACGTTAATCGGTTCGGACCTCCAGTGCGTGTTACCGCACCTTCATCCTGGTCATGCCTAGATCGCCGGGTTTCGGGTCTAATACTTCAAACTATGTCGCCCTATTCAGACTCGCTTTCGCTGCGCCTACACCTATCGGCTTAAGCTTGCTTGAAACATTAAGTCACAGACCCATTATGCAAGAGGTACGCTGTCAGGCCTCAAGGACCCTCCAACTGCTTGTAGGCAATCCGTTTCAGGTACTGTTTCACTCCCCTCATCGGGGTGCTTTTCACCTTTCCCTCACGGTACTAGTTCGCTATCGGTCATGTACGAGTATTTAGGCTTAGAGGGTGGTCCCCCTATATTCAGACAGGATTACACGTGTCCCGCCCTACTCAAGTCCTCTTGTCTCACTTTCGCATACGGGGCTGTCACCCGCTACGGCCGAACTTTCCAGATCGTTCTGCTAGTTGAACAAAAGGCACTGGCCTGGTCCGCGTTCGCTCGCCACTACTAACGGAATCTCGGTTGATGTCTTTTCCTCCAGGTACTGAGATGTTTCAGTTCCCCGGGTTCGCTTCACGAAACCTATGTATTCAGTTTCATGATACCTTCTTCCTGATTACCTCAAACCAAGCCCCACGACGACACGCATGAAGCGTGCCGCCGAGCGGCTCAGCTAAGATAATCGGGATAGGTGGGTTTCCCCATTCGGAAATCGTCGGGTCAAAGGTTGCTCACACCTCACCGACGCTTATCGCAGCGTGCCACGTCCTTCATCGCCTGTACATGCCAAGGCATCCACGAATTGCCCTTACCTCACGCTTGAGAGTCCACACCACCAACGACAACGCTGGATTGGTCCGAAGACCAACACGAAACTCGGCAGAGCAGCGTTACGCGGTTTTGATCTGGCCCTTCGTCGACACGCATGAAGCGTGCCGCCGAGCGGCTCAGCTGATGTGGATGATAAATCTCAGCCAGATTATTGTAGTGATATGAAAATTGGACGCTTCGAACCCCGCAGCCAGATCGCGTCGAGCCGAAGCTCTTGGCGAACCGCTTCTCGCGATCCTATCGTCTCAAACCCATACCGCCACGGCATCGATTTTAAGAACCCATTCACAATGTCAAAGAGGGCCGTCGCGGCCCAATACCTCGCGCTTGCACGCGAGGATCTCGTGTCTTCATCTTCTGGACTGTCAGAGCTTAACCACGCCGCGGCAAAGCCGCGTCGTCAGACCTAGCTTGCAGCTAGGCTGGCCGTGCTTGCCGGTGTGCGCTGCAAGCTTTGCTTGCGCGTCTCGCCGGCTGCGCAGTGGTGGAGCCTATCGGGATCGAACCGATGACCTGATGCTTGCAAAGCAACCGCTCTCCCAGCTGAGCTAAGGCCCCAATACTGACAGATGGTGGGCCGAGTAGGAGTTGAACCTACGACCTCACGCTTATCAGGCGTGCGCTCTAACCACCTGAGCTACCGGCCCATCTGCAACCCGAACCAGCCATAAAGGCCGCGGGCGGCGTGAGCCAGCTCAGGCAGTATCCTCTCATGGGAGAGGATATCCAGACGATGAAGGGACATGAGGACGGCGGCGATGTTCTTTGGAATGGGAGGAAGCTCTTCCCGGTCAGAACCCGAAGGTTGGGACCAGGCGCTTAACCGCCGCTATCCTTAGAAAGGAGGTGATCCAGCCGCAGGTTCCCCTACGGCTACCTTGTTACGACTTCACCCCAGTCGCTAAACCCACCGTGGTCGCCTGCCTCCTTGCGGTTAGCGCGACGCCTTCGGGTGAATCCAACTCCCATGGTGTGACGGGCGGTGTGTACAAGGCCTGGGAACGTATTCACCGCGGCATGCTGATCCGCGATTACTAGCGATTCCGCCTTCATGCTCTCGAGTTGCAGAGAACAATCCGAACTGAGACAACTTTTGGAGATTAGCTCACCCTCGCGGGATTGCTGCCCACTGTAGTTGCCATTGTAGCACGTGTGTAGCCCAGCGCGTAAGGGCCATGAGGACTTGACGTCATCCCCACCTTCCTCCGGCTTATCACCGGCGGTTCCTTTAGAGTACCCAACTGAATGATGGTAACTAAAGGCGAGGGTTGCGCTCGTTGCGGGACTTAACCCAACATCTCACGACACGAGCTGACGACAGCCATGCAGCACCTGTGTGTAGGTCCCCGAAGGGAAGAAAGGCATCTCTGCCAGTCGTCCTACCATGTCAAACGCTGGTAAGGTTCTGCGCGTTGCTTCGAATTAAACCACATGCTCCACCGCTTGTGCAGGCCCCCGTCAATTCATTTGAGTTTTAACCTTGCGGCCGTACTCCCCAGGCGGATAACTTAATGCGTTAGCTGCGCCACCCAAAGACCAAGTCCCCGGACAGCTAGTTATCATCGTTTACGGCGTGGACTACCAGGGTATCTAATCCTGTTTGCTCCCCACGCTTTCGCACCTCAGCGTCAATACCGGTCCAGTGAGCCGCCTTCGCCACTGGTGTTCTTCCGAATATCTACGAATTTCACCTCTACACTCGGAATTCCACTCACCTCTCCCGGATTCGAGCGATGCAGTCTTAAAGGCAATTCTGGAGTTGAGCTCCAGGCTTTCACCTCTAACTTACAAAGCCGCCTACGTGCGCTTTACGCCCAGTAATTCCGAACAACGCTAGCTCCCTCCGTATTACCGCGGCTGCTGGCACGGAGTTAGCCGGAGCTTATTCTCCCGGTACTGTCATTATCATCCCGGGTAAAAGAGCTTTACAACCCTAAGGCCTTCATCACTCACGCGGCATTGCTGGATCAGGCTTTCGCCCATTGTCCAATATTCCCCACTGCTGCCTCCCGTAGGAGTCTGGGCCGTGTCTCAGTCCCAGTGTGGCTGATCATCCTCTCAGACCAGCTAAGGATCGTCGCCTTGGTGCGCCTTTACCACACCAACTAGCTAATCCTACGCGGGCTCATCCCTCGGCGATAAATCTTTGGACTTACGTCGTCATCCGGTATTAGCAGTCATTTCTAACTGTTATTCCGAACCAAGGGGCAGATTCCCACGCGTTACGCACCCGTGCGCCACTAGATCCGAAGATCTCGTTCGACTTGCATGTGTTAGGCATGCCGCCAGCGTTCGTTCTGAGCCATGATCAAACTCTCAAGTTTATGTCACCACGCCAACCCCAGTGGAATAACCAGGACCAGCGCGAAGCATCTCAGGGAGCCCAACCTGCACAAATACTATTACTGTGGATAAGTAACAGAGACATGCAAGCCAGGCTTGGCTTTAACCGAGCACCCGATACCCTGAGGATATCAGACCCGGAGCCGCCGCCCACATGTCCCTTCATCTAAACCAACAATGTCAAAGAGCGACAAAAACCGACGCCCAGTCCAATCCCTCTTTCGTGGGACGACCTCGGCGCCTGGATTTCGATGACCACCGCGGCAACCATTCCGGCCACCGCTGCGGTGACACCCATCTAGGGCGACC
>NZ_LSKH01000308.1:0-103477 GCF_001557395.1 Sphingomonas sp. CCH5-D11
TCCGGCTCGGCCTCGAAGCGGGACCACCCGCCCGTGCGCAGATGCTCGAGGAACCGGACGACCCAGTCACCCTGCACCTCCGCGGCAGTCGGACCATTGGAGAAGCCGGACGGGCTCTGCGGGCCGTAGAGGAACACCATGTTAGGGAAGCCCGAAACCGCGTAGCCGAGATGCGTGCGTGCGCCTTCGCCCCACGCGTGCGCCAGCGTCGCCCCGCCGCGCCCGCGAATGTCCATCTGCATCAGCCCTCCCGTCACTGCGTCGAAACCGGTCGCGAGCACCAGGACGTCGTGTCGGCGCTCACCGACGCTCGTGGCTATGCCGTCGGGCAGGATCCGTTCGATCGGCTCTTCCCGCAGGTCGACGAGTTCGACGTTCGGCTGGTTGAAGATGTCGTAATAAGTCTGCTCGAGCGACGGCCGCTTGACCCCGAACGGATGCGGCGGGTCGCTGGGTGCGAGCTTCTCCTGCAACGCTGGGTCGGTGATCCGCTCGCGCACCTTGTCTCGCCAGAAATCGTAGGCCAGCCGGTTGGCGCGCTCGTCCACCAGGATGTCGGCGTAGTTGCCGACCCAATAGTGGAAGCCGCCCGCCGCCCACAGCCGCTCGAACGCCGCGGTGCGCTCCTCGCTTGACACCTCGAGCGCGGACTGGTCGAGCCGCAGGATCTCGAACCCGCCGCTGCTCAGTCGGCGTTGACGGAAGATCTCGGGGTAACCGGGCTTGGCCTGCTCCTGCTCAGCCGCGGTCAATGGGCGCTGGCGCATCGGCAGAGCCAGTATAGGTGTGCGCTGGTAGATCGTCAGCTGCGCAGCCTCGCGTGCCGCCTCCTGAGCGACCTGCACACCGCTCGCGCCGGTCCCGATGATCGCGACGCGCTTGCCGCCAAAGTCGATGCCCTCCTGCGGCCAGTGGGCGGTGTGGTGGGCCGGGCCGGCAAAGCTGTCGAGTCCCGAAAGTGACGGGATGTACGCCTTGGCCGCAAAGCCGGTACACGGTAGCAGATAGCGGGTGGTCAGCCGCTCTCCATCGGCGAGTTCCACTCGCCAGAAGCCGGCATGTTCGTCGAACACGGCGGAGCGCATCCTGACGCCGAGCGTCATTGCAGGCCAGAGGTCGAGAACGTCGCAGGCATGTCGGAAATAGCGACGCAACTCGCGCCAGCCTGGGAAGCGTTCCGACCAGGTCCAGTCGCGCCACACCCGCTCGTCCGAGAACTCGTAGATCGGAACATGCGAATCGACTCGCGCGCCAGGGTAGCAGTTCCAGTACCAGATGCCGCCCGGCTCCGCCGCCGCATCCACCAGCCGAACGTTGAAGCCGTTCTCGCGCAACTTCCCGAGCAGGTAGATCCCGCTGAAGCCCGCGCCGATCACCAGCGCGTCGATGTCGGGCACGCCCGTCATCGCGCAGCGACTGCCGCGACGGCGATGTCGGTCGCCGCCTTGTAATCCGCCTTGCCGTTCGGCGCGCGCAGCGGTCGGTCCGTGACGACGATCGCTTTGGGCGTCTTGTAGCCGGCGAGCGCGGCGCGCACGTGAGCGCGCACCGCCGCCTCGTCTACTGTCGCCCCCGGTGCGGCATGGACCACCGCCGTCACCGCCTGGCCCCATTTCTCGTCGGGCACGCCGACCACAAGCGCGTCCGCGACCGCTGGATGCGTCTTCAGCACCTCCTCCACCTCTTCCGGATAGACCTTCTCACCCGCCGTGTTGATGCACACGCTGCCGCGCCCGAGCAGCGTCAGCGTCCCGTCCGCGGCGACGGTGCACCAGTCGCCAGGCATCGAGTAACGGACGCCGTTGATGGTGCGGAACGTCTTCGCGCTTTTCTCCGGATCCTTGTAGTAGCCGATCGGGATCGCGCCCTTACGCGCGATGAAACCGGGCGTGCCGCTGCCCGGCACGACCGGCCGGTCATGCTCGTCGAACACGTCGCACAGCCCGCCGATGGTGAAGCGTGCGGTCGCCGTCTCGCCCGCCGCGCTGGTGACCGACAGGCCGAACCCCAGCCCTTCCGACGCGCCGAAGCTGTCCATCAGCACGACTTGCGGGATGTGCCGGATCAACCCAGCCTTCACCTCGCGGCTCCACATCACCCCGGATGAAACGATCGTGACGAGGCTGGACGTGTCGTAGCGCCCGGGCGCGGCATCCAGCGCGGCCAGCATCGGCTTGGCGAAGGCGTCGCCGACGATCGCGATCGATTCGACGCGGTCGCGATCGACCGACCGCCACAGCTCGTCGGCATCGAACGATTCACCGCCGAGCGTCACGATGCAGCCGCCGCTCATCAGCGTGCCGATGGACGTGATGAAGCCGGTGCCGTGCATCATCGGGCAGGCGGGCATCGTACGCCGGCCCGGTCCGTCGCGCGCGGTCAGCGCCGCGGTTTCTGCAAGGTCGGCGGGCGTCGGCCCCATCAGCCGCTGCGCGTCGAGTTGCGCCTCGCGCATGTCGGTGTGCCGCCACATCACGCCCTTCGGCATCCCCGTCGTGCCGCCGGTGTAGATGAACAACTCGTCGTCGGGCGAGCGCGCGATGCCGAGCGGCGCGCCGTCGCCCTCCCGCGCGAGCGCCTCGTAGGGCAGCGCGAACGAGGCGCGCTCCGCCTCAGGACCGATCTCCACGAAGGTATGCACCTTGCCGAGCCGGCCGTGCAGCTCCTCGATGCAGGCGCGGAACTCGGCGCTGTAGACCACGACCTCGCTGTCGCTGTCGTCGAAGATGTAGAACACCTCGTCGGGCCGATAGCGGTAGTTGATGTTGACGTGGGTCAGGCGTCCCTTGAAGCACGCCGCCATCAGCTCGCCGTATTCGGGCCGGTTGCGCATATAGAAGGCGACCTTGGCGCCCGGTCCCGCGCCCCGCGCACGCAGCGCCCGCGCGATGTTGTTTGAACGGCGCGCCATCTCGGGCCAGGTGATGACCCGGTCGCCGTGGATCAGCGCGGGGGCGTCGTGGGGCATTACGGGCTCGATCGCGTCGAGGATGTCGCCCAGGTTCCACTGCGTCATGCCTGCTGCTCCTCGTCTCAGGCGGCGCGTTTGCCCCAGCCCTGCAGCGCGGCCGCCTCCGCGCGCACGATCTCCGGCCCGCCGAGCAACTGCCGGTCGAAGCCGATGCGCTTGAACCAGTAATGGAGGCCGAGCAGGTCGGTGAACCCCATCCCGCCGTGGACCTCCGTGGCGGTACGCGCGACGAATCGGCCCACCTCCCCGGTGTGAGACTTGGCATGACATGCCATCAGCAAAGCCTCATCCGGGACCGCGTCGAACGCATGCGCCGCGTACCAGACGAGCGATCGGCACGGCTCCAGCCGCGCCGCCATCTCGGCGCACATGTGCTTGACCGCCTGGAAGCTGCCGATGACGCGCCCGAACTGCTCGCGCTCCCCGGCATAATCGACCGCCCGCGCGATCATCACGTCGCCCGCGCCCACGCTGTCCGCCGCGAGCAGCACGCGGCCCGCGGCGACAAGCCGGTTGGCGGTCCCGCCGTCGTCCTCGCCGAGCGGCTCGGCCGCGACGCCGTCGAGCCGCAACTCTCCCACCGACCGCGTGAGGTCGATCGTGGACAGCGGAAGGCGTTCGAGCCCGTCCGCCTCGCCGGCGACCAGATGCAATTGGCCGCCCTGGTCGGCGATGACAAAGGCATCGGCGTCGGCGCTGTCGAGCACGAACAGCGCGGAGCCGCTGAGCGTGCCGTCCGCGGCCGTGACGCCGCCGCCGTCGCGACGGTTGACGACCTCGGTCAGCCCGACGCCGAAGCGCGCGCTGCCGTCGGCAATGCGCGGCAGCCAGCGCGCCTGCTGCGCCGGCGTGCCGGCAAGCCGCAGCGCAAGCGGGGCGAGGACGCAGCGCGCCACGAACGGCACCGGCGCCACCGCTGCGCCGAGCGCCTCCGCCACTACTAAGGCATCGAGCAGGCCCAGGCCGAGGCCGCCGTGCTCCTCGGGCACCATGATGCCGGAAAGGCCAAGCTCGGACAGCGCCGCCACCACCGCCGCACTGACGGCATGGCCGCCCTCCGCGACCTCGCGGACGTGATCGAGCGGGCAATGTTCGCGCAGCAGCCGATCGACCGCGTCGCGCAGCATCCGCTGCTCGGGGGAAAGACCGAAATCCATCTATGCCGCCCCCGCCTTGGGTGCGCGCGCGTGCTCCAGCTTCGGCTCGCGCGGCATGCCGAGCCCCCGCTCGGCGATGATGTTCTTCTGGATCTGCGCGGTGCCGCCGCCGATGATGAGGCCGAGCTGGAACATGTAGTTCCACTGCCAGCTTCCGCCCGCCCGCTCGCGCCGGCTGCCGCCGTACAGCAGGCCGAGCTCCCCCATGGCGTCGATCGCCAGCGCCGAGATCTGGTGCGCCAGTTCGCACGACTGGAGCTTGACGATCAGCTTGGCGAGGCCGCCGGGTTCGCCCTTCAGCGAATTGGACAGCAGCCGCAGGCCGTTGAACTTCATCGCCGCGACTTCGGCCTGCAGCGCCACCAGCCGGTCGCACAATGCCGCGTTGTCGATCGCGCGCACGCCGTCGATCCGTTCATCGTGCATCAGCTGCACGAGCGCGGCGAGGCGATTCTCCAGCGCCGCCGGGTCGCCCAGCATGCCACGCTCGTAACCGAGCGTGGCGTTGGCCACCATCCAGCCCTGCCCGCGCTGGCCGACGATCTGGTCCACGGGCACGCGCACGTCGGTGAAGAAGGTTTCGTTGAACTCGGCGTGGCCCGTCATCGTGCGCAGCGGGCGCACCTCGATCCCGGGTGTTTTCATGGAGAAGATGAGGTAGCTGATCCCCGCATGCTTGGGCGCGTCCGCTTCCGTCCGCACGAGGCAGAAGATCATGTCCGCCTGATGCGCGGTGCTGGTCCAGATCTTCTGCCCGTTGATGACGAACTCGCCGTTCTCCTCGCGCGCGCTGGTGCGCAGCGCCGCCAGATCAGAGCCCGCGCCCGGTTCCGAATACCCCTGGCACCAGACGATCTCGCCGCGCAGCGTCGGCGCGATCCAGCGGCGCTTCTGCTCCTCCGTGCCGAGCTCGAGCAGCGTCGGAACGAGCATCGAGATGCCCTGGTTCGACAGCCCGCCCGGCACGCCCGCCGCGGCGAACTCCTCGGCGATGATGCGCGAGGTGAGGATGTCGGGTTCGGCGCCGAAGCCGCCATATTCGCGCGGAATGGTGCGCGCGGTGTAGCCGTGTTCGAGCAGCAGCTGCTGCCACGCGACCGCGTCCGCCCCGGCGCGCTGCGCCGCGCCGGGCGCGGCCGGGGCACGGTGGCGGTTCTCGGCGATGAACGCGCGCAGCTCATCGCGGAACGCCTCGTATTCCGGGCCGTAACTCAGGTCCATCGGTTCACGCTCCTGCAGCTGGTGTGAAGACGGGCAGCCGAAACCCGTCGCCGATCGTTTCGAAGGCCAGCGCCACCGGCATGTCGAGCGCGAGCGTGGCAGGGTCGGCGCCGGTCAGCCGGGTCGCCATGCGGACGCCCTCGTCCAGCTCGACCACCGCCGCTACATACGGCACGTCGGCCGCGAAGGCGGGGTGAAGCGCCTGGTGCGTCACCGTCCAGGAAAACAGCCGCCCGCGCCCGCTGCTCGGCTCCCAGGCGAACGACGGCGAGCCGCAGCGCGCGCACATGTAGCGGGGCAGGTGGCGCCACGTCCGGCACTCGCCGCACCGTTGGAAATGGAGCGTGCCGCCCTGGCAGCGCTGCCAGAACTCCTGCTCTACCGGATCCTGCGGGTGCGGCAACGGCTTGGGCGGCGAGACGGCGGGTGCCCGCAGCTTGGGCGCAATGTCGTCGTCGTTCATGCGAACCTCCGCAGGATGGCGATGCTGCCGTCGCCCAGGTCGCCCCAGCCGGTGACGAGCCCCGTCTGTGCTCCCGGCACCTGGCGCTCGCCGCAGTCGTGCCGCAGCTGGCGCACGGCCTCGACGACGTGGTTGAGCCCCCACACGTGCGCCTCGCTCAGCAGCCCGCCATGGGTGTTGAGCGGAAAGCGCCCGCCGAGCTCGATCTGCCCGTCACGCACGAAGTCGAGCGCGCCGCCCGGCTCGCAATAGCCCATCGCCTCCAGCTGGAGCAGCACGACGTAGGTGAAGCAGTCGTAGACCTGGAGGAAATCCATCTCCTCGCGGCGCACACCGGCCATTTCGAAGGCCTTGGGCGCGGCGTAGCTCAGCCCGATCTTGAACGGATCCGGGCGCGAGGGGATATCGTCCGCGGGATAGGGATGCCCCTCGGCGGCGCCTGCGATTGTGACGGGCACATGCGGCATGTCGCGCGCGCGGTCGGTGCGCGAGACGACGACCGCGCACGCGCCGTCGGTCTCGAGGCAGCAGTCGTAGAGCCGGAACGGCTCCGACACCATCCGGGCGTCGTGGTAGGTTTCCCAGTCGAGCGGCCGGCCGTAGGTGAACGCCTTCGGATTGAGTTGCGCATGCCGTCGGCACGCCATCGCCACCGCCCCCATGGCTTCCGGACCGACGCCGTGGAGCTGCGAATGCCGGGTCGCCAGCCAGGCATACATCTGCACCGGCAGGAACACGCCATAGGGCATGTAATACCCGCGGATCGTGTTGGTCAGCGTGTTCATGTTCATCGGCCGCGTGGGCGGAGCGCCCGGCTTGGGCCGCAGCGCGGAGAAGCCGTTCCAGCCGAGCGTGACGAGCACGTGGTCGCACAGCCCCGCCGCGATCGCGATCGCCGCATGCTGGAGCGCGGTCGTCGGACTCGCGCCGCCCATGTGGACGGTCGCGGCGTAGCGCAGCACGTCGTTGCCGAGGTTCGCCGCCAGTTCCTCCGACGTGGTGTAGATGGGCGGCGGCACCATGCCGTCGATGTCGGACGGGCGCAGCCCCGCGTCCGCGATCGCGCGCCGCGACGCCTCCAGCATCATGTCCACCGCGGTGCGCTCGGTGCCCTTGACGTAATCGGTTTCCCCGACGCCGGTGATCGCCGCCTTGTCCGAGAAGGTCATATCTGTCCCTCCTGTACCAGCCGCGACCCTCAGCGGAGGCCCGCCGCGCGGCCGAGCGCGCGCTCGGCATCGGCGACGAGGTCGCGCATCACCTCGGCGGCGGGGCGCACGGCGTGGATCAGCCCCATGCCCTGCCCGGCGAAGCCCGGGATGATGTCCTTGCGCTTCGCACGGATGCCCGACGCCATCACCGGACCGGCGATCATCGACTGGTATGGCATCGGCAGCGGCTCCTTGCCCGCCGCCACCCAGGCGTCGGCCCACTTGCTGCGGATCATGCGGGCAGGCTTGCCCGTGATCGAGCGGCTTACCACGGTATCGGCATCGCCGCTGTCGACGATCGCTTCCTTCTGGAAGTCCTCGATCCCTGCCTCCTCCGTCGCAAGGAACGCGGTGCCGACCCAGGCGCCCTCGGCGCCCAGCATGAAGGCCGCGGCCACACCGCGCCCGTCGGAGATGCCGCCAGCGCCGAGCACCGGCACCCGGTCCCCCACGGCATCGACGACCTGCGGGATGAGCGAGATGGTGCCGATCGGCGAATTATGCCCGCCGCCGTCGTGCCCCTGCGCCACGATCACGTCGATGCCCGACTCCACCACCTGCAGCGCGTGCTTCACCTTGCCGACGACCGCCATGACGACCGTGCCGTTGGCGTGGAGTCGATCCATCCACGGCCCCGGATTGCCGAGCCCCGCCGCGTAGACGGGCACCTTCTCCTCGACGACGACCTCCATCTGGGCCTCGAAGAACTCCTTGGAGAACAGCGCCGCGCCGCCGTTTGCCGCACCCTCCGTGACGGCGCGGCCGGAATCACGCGCGACGATCTCCAGCCCCTCGCGCTCCATGAAGTCGCGCGTGAACGCCTGATAGTCGGCGAGCACCGCGCGCGGGTCCGCCGGCGCGGCCCCGGTTTGCGGCGCCGAGCCGCGCCGCACCGAGGCGGGCAGGAGCGTGTCGACGCCGAACGGCTTGTCGGTCAGCGCGCGCGTTTCGCGGATCCACGCGCGGAGCTGCTCGGGTGAGCACGCTGCCGCGCCGAGCACGCCCAGCCCGCCCGCGTTGGACACCGCCGCCGCCAGTCGCGGGACGCTTGCCCCGCCCATGCCGGCCAGGACGATCGGATAGTCGATGCCGAGCATCCCGCAGATTCGGCTGTTCAGGGCCATTGTCCGTCTCTCCCACATCGTTCTCGTTGCTGATCTACTCCGGCGGCTACGCCTCGAACGCCTGGGTCCAGCGCACCTTCTGATCCATCAGGTCGGGGCTGCGCCGCCCGAGATACTCCGCCGATCCCTCGACGAGCCGTTCCATCTCGCGCCGCGCCGTGACCGCGTCGCGCAGCCGCACCGCATGGACGACGCGCGCGAGGCGACGAACCTGGTTCTCGCGCTCGTGCTCGGAATAGCCGAGCTGGCGCGAAAGGTCGCGGGTCAGCAGATGCAGCGCGGACGTGAGCAACCCGAACAGCGGATTGCCGCTCGCCCATGCCAGAAGGTCGTGGAAGCGCCGGTTGGTTTCCTCGAACAGCATCGATTCCACCTGCTGCTCGAGATCGGCGAAGCAGCTTGCCAGCGCCATCAGATCCGCCGCCGTTGCGCGCCGGGCAGCGTGAGAGGCCGCCCGCGGGGCCAGCGCCTCGCGCAGCTCGATCAGCGCGCGCAGGTCGGTGCCGACGAAGTGCAGTACGAGCGCAAGCGAACTCGTGAAATCGCCAATCTGCGGCCGCGCGACCACCGGCCCGCCGCCTCGACCGGGCTGCAGGTGGAGCACGCCCTGCAGTTCCAGAAAACGCAGCGCCTCACGCAATGTGGCGCGGGCGACTTCGTACCGCGCGAGCATGTCGTGCTCCGGAGGCAGCCGGTCGCCGACCTGGCGTGCGTCGGCCTCGATGTCGTGCACGATCGCCTGCGCCACGCGAAGCGCGCGCTTGCCCCTTGCGAACGAGAGCGCCTCGCCCTGCTCATCCACGTCCGGCATCAATGAATCCTTATCATGGTTTTATGTTGCTCCACTGCTTTATCTTTGTCCAGCGGCAAATTGCTGCCGTCGCCGGCTTGCAAGGCTATTAAAAGGGTATAATGTTAAAGCGCGGGAGGGGAATTGATGACCGACAACGCAGCCTGGATGGAAACCGATGGATATATCGCCATCATCCATCTCAACCGACCCGCGGCGCGCAACGCGCTTGATCCGCAGATGCTGGTGGAACTGGCCGACTGCTGGAGCAGGGTGCGCGACGCCGCCGAGATCCGCGTCGCGGTCGTGACCGGCACCGGCGACGCCTTCTGCTCGGGTGCCGACCTCGGCCGCCTTATCCCGCTCGTCAGCGGCGGGCGACCGCCGGAGGACGAGTGGGATCGCCGCGTGCTCGCTGACCGCGATATTCTCGGCACCGCGCTGCTGCGCACATTTGACGTCGTCAAGCCGGTGATCGCCGCCATCAACGGGCATGCGATCGCAGGCGGCATGGAACTGGTCCAGGGTACAGATCTCAGGATCGCATCGAGCGCCGCGCGCTTCGGCGTGCAGGAGGTCAAATGGGCGATCTTCCCGGGCGGGGGATCGACGGTGCGACTGCCGCGCCAGCTTCCCTTTGCGCGCGCGATGGAATTGCTGCTCACCGGCGATCTGATCGATGCCGGAACCGCGCTCGACTATGGCTTCCTCAACCGCGTCGTTGCGCCGGAGGAGGTGCTGCCTGCGGCGCTCGACTTCGCGCGACGGATCGCCGCCAACGGCCCGATCGCGGTGCAGGCGATCCGCGCGTCGGCGCGCGCCTGTATCGGGCGGCCGGAGAGCGAAGGCATGAACCTCGAGTCGGGCTTCGCCGCGCCGGTGTTCCGAACTGAAGACGCGCGCGAAGGTCCGCGCGCCTTCATGGAAAAGCGTACACCCGTTTTCAAGGGACGTTGAGATGGTTGACGAGGCATCCTCGGGTATCGCGAACGGGCTGGCGGGCGCCGCATTGCAAGGCGCGCTCTCGATCGCGCCGTTCCACGCCTGGCTCGGGCTTCGCGTCGAGGACGTGACAGACGGTGTCCTTCACCTCAGCATGCCGTGGCGCGACGAGATCGTATCGAATCCGCGGATCCCGTCCGTGCATGGCGGCGTGCTCGCCAGCCTGATCGATCTCGCCGGCATGTATGTCCTGCTGACGAGGACGCGTGCGGTCAGCGCCACCGCGTCGCTCCACGTCGATTATCACCGTCCGGCAAGCGGCGGCCCGCTTCACATCCACGCGCGCGTCGTGAAGATAGGACGGACGCTGTCGGTCGCGGACAGCGAGGTGCGCTCGCCCGACGACGTGCTGCTCGCCAGCGGTCGCGGTTCGTATCTCATGCGGGACGGCGGCATCGCGACATGACCGTGCAGAGAATAGGAGAGATCATGAGCATCGAGACCGCGTCGGCGGACGCCAGGCGCACTCCGGCCGAGCCGCGACCGGCCGGCACCATCCTGCTGCTGCGGGATGTGCCCGAATATCAGGTGCTCATGGTGCGACGACACCACCAGATCGATTTCGCCTCGGGAGCGCTGGTGTTCCCGGGAGGCAAGATGCACCCCGGTGACGACGATCCGCGCTGGCGCGATCACGTAACCGGGTGGGACGAAATCGACGCGACCCAGCGCGCGCTGCGCATCGGCGCCATCCGCGAGGCGTTCGAGGAAGCGGGGATCCTGCTGGCCAACTATCCCGACGGCCGCGGCTTCTCCAGTGTATGCGACGCCGAGGCCCGCCGGAAGGTCGATACCGGGGAACTCGCCTTCCTCGATGTCGTCGCCGGATTGGGGGTGAAGCTCTCGCTGACCGCCCTGACCGTTTTCGCCCGCTGGATCACTCCAGAAATGATGCCGAAGCGGTTCGACACCTGGTTCTACGCTGCCCCCGCTCCGGCCGACCAGGTCGCGATCTGCGACGGACATGAAACGGTCGATGCCGAGTGGATCGCGCCAGAGTCGGTCCTGGACCTCGCCCGAAGCGGCGCCCGAACCGTGATCTTCCCCACCTTGATGAACGTGAAGCTGCTGGCCGAGGCCGAGAGCGCAGCGGATTGCCTCGCCCGAGCGGAGGCACGTCCGCTGGTCACCGTGCTCCCGCAGATCGAGACACGGGACGGAGAGCGCGTTCTGACCATTCCGCTCGATGCTGGCTATGGTGAAGTCACACAGAGTTTGACTGAGCTCAGGGCCTGACATCCCAGGTTCCGACTATTGCAGAACCTCCCCATGCCGCTCTGGCAAAACAGAGCGGCCTTTTCTTGGGACTTTGGCCTGACACCTGGAAGTTGCCGAAGGCCGACGTTTCGCGTCGGCTGGCGCCCGGCCAGATCGAGATCAGGATCTGCACATACCGACCGTCACATCTTGGGTGGCGGCGAGACACAATTCGAACGTGGTTTGGCCAGCGTCGGATTAGCTTCCCGACGCGACTCATTCGGGCGTCATATGTGCGACGCCCGGAATGTCTGTAGCGTTACTCTCGAGCTCCGACTATGCTACGGTTCGGTTTACATTTGACGGGACGGCAGGGTGGCTGACGATCGGGCTGAGAACCACGAAAACAAAGTGAGACATGACGACCCGGACGCGAATTTTCACCCAGAATCCAGGTCGGAGGACGGTTCCGAGGAGATGAATGGCGAAAAGAAGCCGTCGCTTCTCGAGCGCTACCCCATCATTCGCTACGTCCTCATCGCCGCGCTTGTCGCCGGCATCATCGCGGCTATCGTTTGGTACATGAATTACCGCGCGAGCGGCCAGTTCCTGCAGTCGACCAACAACGCCTATGTGCGCGCGGACTTCGTGACCGTCTCGCCGAAGGTGGGCGGCTATGTCGAGCGTGTTCTCGTCGCCGACAACCAGCCTGTCCGTCGCGGTCAGCTGCTCGCCGTGCTCGATCCTCGCGACTACCGCGCCAATGTCGAAGAGGCGCAAGCCCAGATCGCCGCAGCCGGCGCCAACATCACCACTGCGCGCCGGACACTTGATGAGCAACAGGCCACGGTCGCCCAGGCGGCCGCCCAGGTCGCGAGCGCCGAGGCTGCCGCCGCAGCGGCAGAGAACGAGGTAAGACGCTACGAACCGCTCACCCGGACAGGGGCGGAATCGCGTGAGCGGCTGGCAAGCCTGGTGCTTCAGCGTGACCGGGCTGCCGCGGAGCTGCGCGCGCAGCGAGCGGCCTACCTCGCCGCCCGTCGCAGTGTTGCAACCCAAGCGGCTCGCATCGGTCAGGCGGAGGCGCAGCGTGGCACCGCGCAGGCGCAGCTTGCGCGCGCCTCGACGGACCTCGGGGCCGTCGAGATCCGCAGCAGCATCGACGGCGTTGTCGCCGACAAGGCCGTCCGGGCTGGGCAATATGTCCAGCCGGCGACCCGGCTGATGTCGGTGGTGCCAGTCGATCAACTCTACATCGAGGCGAACTTCAAGGAAACTCAGGTCGCGCTGATGCGCGTCGGGCAGCCCGTGACCATCAAGGTGGATGCACTGGACGGTGCCGAACTGCGAGGCCGGGTCGCCAGTTTTTCTCCGGGGACGGGCGCGCAGTTTTCACTCATCCCGCCCGAGAACGCGACCGGGAACTTCACCAAGATTGTCCAGCGCGTGCCCGTGCGGATCAGCATCGAGGCGGGTCCGGAGGCGCGGCGGGTGCTGCGTCCCGGACTGTCGGTGGAGGTGACGGTCGACACGATCGGCGCCAAGGGAAGCCGGGAACGAATCAAGCAGGAAACCGAGCGGCTGAAGCGCGGCGAGACGCAGGGCGCGCGCTGATGGCGGCGGAACGCGCCGGCCTGCGCGACTGGCTTGCCGTCGCTGCAGGCACGATCGGGTCGTTCATGGCGCTTCTCGACATCTCGATCGTCAATGCGGCCCTGCCCACAATCCAGGGCGAAATCGGCGCGAGCGGCACCGAGGGCACCTGGGTCGCGACCTCCTATCTCGTGGCGGAGATCGTCATGATCCCGCTAAGCCCCTTCCTGGTGCGCCTGTTCGGTCTGCGCAACTTCCTGCTGGGCGCGGCGATCAGCTTCACCGGCTTTTCCGTCGTGTGCGGCATCTCGACGACGCTGCCGATGATGATCGCTGGCCGTGTGGGCCAGGGCTTTACCGGTGGTGCGCTGATTCCGACTGCCATGACCATCATCGCGACGCGGCTGCCCCCGTCACAGCAGCCGATCGGCACCGCCGCGTTCGGCGGCACCGCGATCCTCGGCCCGGTGCTCGGGCCGATCATCGGTGGTTGGCTCACCGACAATTACAGCTGGCATTATGCCTTCTTCCTCAACGTGCCGGTCTGTGCCGGGCTCGTCCTGCTCCTGCTGTTCGGGCTCAAGCACGAGAAGCTGCGGCTCGACCAGCTGCGCCATGCCGACTGGTTCGGGATCGCGGGGCTCGCGATCGGCTTGGGAGCGCTCACCGTCATGCTGGAGGAGGGACAGCGCGAGATGTGGTTCGAGTCCGCGATGATCGTGAAGCTCGCGATCGCAACGGTGTTCGGCTTTGCGCTCATCACGATCGGACAGGTCCGCTCCGCGCATCCGGTTCTCAAGCTGTCGCTGATCTTCAGCCGGTCGTTCGGCAGCGTCTTCGTCCTCAGCCTTGTCATCGGCGTCGTGCTCTACGGCGTGACCTTCCTGATCCCGCAATTCCTCTCGTCGATGGCGGATTACAGCGCCCTGCAATCGGGCAAGGTGGTCTTCGTCTCCGGCATCCCTGCCCTGATGCTGATGCCGTTCCTGCCGCTCGCGTTCAAATATCTCGATGTCCGGCTGGCTGTCTTCGTCGGGATGACGCTGATCGGCGTCAGTTGCGCCATGGATTGGCACCTCACCGCACAATCGGCGGGGGGCGATCTGAGGGATTCCCAGCTCGTCCGCGGCTTCGGGCAGATCTTCGCCATGATGTTCCTTAACCAGGCCGCGATCAGCGCCGTGGCGCCCGAGGATGCCGGCGACGCGTCCGCGCTGTTCAACGCGGGACGGAACCTTGGCGGATCGATCGGCCTCGCCCTGATGGCGACCCTCCAGGACCGGCAGACTTTCCTGCATTTCAATCGGCTAGGGGAGACGGTGTCGGCCAACGCGGCGACCACGCAGGAGTGGTTCGCGAAGGCCATGTCCATGCCGTCCGGCGAAGCGGGCGCCTATAGGCAGCTTGCCGGGCAGCTCCTCGAGCAAGCTACCGTCATGGCCTATAACGATCTGTTTTTCGCGCTCGGCGTCGCGATTGCGATCACTACCCCGCTGGCGCTGTTCCTCCGCCCGATCTCCTCCGACACGCAGATGGCGATGCACTGATGAAGCGACTTAGCTGGGCCATTCTGCCCGCCCTCCTGACCGGCTGCGTCGTCGGACCCAATTATGGAGGCCCGCCGGGCGTCGCGAGCGGCGAGCGTCCCGGAACGACATTTCGCCGCGCAGATCAGGTAGTCACGTCACCGCAAGCCCCTGTTGCGCGCTGGTGGGAAGGCATGGGCGATCTGCAGCTCACGACGCTGATCAACCGCGCGCTTGCCTCAAATCCCGACGTGGCGATCGCGGAGGCGCGCATCCGCAAGGCGCGCGCCAGCTTGCGCGAACAGCGCGCGAACCAGCTGCCCACCGTCTCGGCGTCGGGCACTGCGATCGTCGCCGATCTTCCCGCAGGCTCGCTCGCGCTGCCGACGCAGGGCGAGCAATCCGATCGTATCAGGGCCGAATTCTACAATGCCGGCCTTGATGCGTCGTGGGAGATCGATCTCTTCGGCGGACGGCGCCGCGCGGCCGAAGGTGCCGAGGCCCAGGCTCAGGCGGCCGAAGCCAATAGAGCTGATGCGCAAGTTCGTCTCTCGGCGGAGGTGGCCCAGAACTATGTGACCTTGCGCGAACTCCAGCAGCGCCTGATCCTGGCGCGCCGCTCCGCGCAGCTTCAGCAGCGATCACTCGCCCTGCTGCAACAGCGCGAGCAGCGCGGCGCCTCATCGCGCGACGAGGTGGTGCGTCTGAAGACCGAGCTGACTCGCACGGAGGCGGGACTGTTGCCGCTTGAGGGACAGATCGCGACCACGCTGGACCAGCTTGCCCTGCTCACCGGCGACGAGCCCGGTGCGCACGACGCGGCGCTCTCCGCGCCCGCTCCGATTCCGATGATCCCCGGGACTGTCGCGATCGGCGATCCCGCCGCCATGCTTCGGCGCCGCCCAGACATTCGCGCGGCCGAGCGGCAGCTGGCGGCATCGAACGCAAAGATTGGCGTCAACATTGCCCGGCAGTTCCCTTCGGTCAGTATCATGGGCATCATCGGCCTGGGTGGTCCCAATATTGCCGATGCGGTCGATCCTGACAGCGTAGCGGGTCTGCTGCTGCCGCGGATCAGCTGGAGCTTCCTTGACTTCGGCCGCAATCGTGCCCGGGTCGAACAGGCGCGGGCCGACCGTGACGAGGCTGAAGCACAATATCGGAAGGCTGTTCTCGGCGCGCTGTCCGATGCGGAAACCAGCCTGACCCGCTTCGGCAATCAGCGACGTAACCTGTTTTCGAGCATCGCGAGCCGGGATGGTTCCAGGCAGTCGGCGACCTACGCCAAGCAGCGATACGAGCAGGGGGCGATCCCGCTGACCACATCCATCGAGGCCGAACGCGCGGCGCTGGCTGCTGATCAGTCGGTCCTGGAAGCGACGGGTGAACTTGATCGTGCATTCATCGCCTTGCAGAAGGCGATAGGACTGGGATGGAGCCAGCAGTGACGGTCTTGCAGCCATGCCAGGGAGGGGCCTGACCGCGTGACGGCGCCGCTTCTGCCGCCACCTGCCCAGTATCTGCGTGATGACGCGATCAGGGGAGGGATGGACCTGATGTTCTTTGCTCACCGATCCCATCTGGCTCATGTCGATACCGAGCTGGCTAAGCAGAACCTCGGGCGGGCACACCACCGCGTTCTTTATTTCTTGGGGAGGCATCCCGAAATTTCCGTCAGCGAACTCCTGGACGTTCTAAGCGTCACCAAGCAATCGCTTGGCAGGGTCATGAGGGACCTCATGGATCGCGGGCTCGTCTCCGGACGGGTCGGGGAGCGCGATCGTCGTCAGAAGCTGCTTTCTTTGACCGATAAGGGACGAGCGCTAGAAAACGCGCTTTTCGAGCATCTCAGGAGCAACATGGCGAACGCTTACCAAGCGGCAGGAGAAACAGCCGTCACGGGCTACTGGATTGTTATGCAGCAGCTCATGCGCGCCGAAGCACGGGAGCAATTCCGCCGGCTGCACTCCAGACAGTGATCGCCGCAAACAGATGCCGGACCAGGTCGAAGGGGGGCTTCATCGACCTGGCCCGGCCGGTTTCACCTATCCTGCAAGCCCGGAGGGGGTAAGGGACTTGCCAGTGGTGAGCTCGTTCTCCAGCACCGGGACCGCAGTGCCGGCGACCTGCTGCAGCGCCGGATCGGTTCCATCCTGCGCGTAACCCTTGTGCACGGCCCATGCGGCCTGCTGGACCTGCGCGGACTGGGTCAGATACAGATTGTCGAACGCGCTTTTGGGCGCCTTCTGGAGCAGCTTGAGCAGGGCGGCTCGGTCGGCGGACAGGCTCGAGGGCGGCGCCTTTATCGTGCGCTGATCGTTCTTCAGCGCCGCAAGTAGCGCCTGGTGGCTGCTCTGCGTTTCCGCCAGCACGCGCTTGGCATAGGCCTTGACGTCATCCCGCTGCGCGCGTGTCGCGGCGAGCTGCGCGGCCTTGATCTGGTAAAGGTTGGCGTCGGCCGCCGCGAGCACGTAATTGGGTCCGCTCTGGCTCGCGATCGGCGAAACGCCGACGTCGGCGCTGGTCATCGTTCCCGAAGTGGCGGGCGAAACGGCCTGCGCCAACACTGGTATCGGCGCCAGGGTGAGCAACGCAGCCACTATCGCAGTCTTCATTGAGATCCTCCATTGGTGTTGTGAGGCGTTGACCGAAATCAACGAGCTGAACGATAAGGAAACGGAACGGTTCCCTTTCTCTAAACTCGTTTGGTGAACCCACTGGATGGATGGCCGCTCGGACGGCTGGAGGTGCGCGGCGATGAAGAACACGACGGCCAGGGGGACCGTTCCCGCGCCGGCAGCGTCAAAAGCTGAAGCGCCAGGCCGGACTGCCGGGTCCTTCTTGCGCAGGAGCGAAGTCTCGAGTGCCTCGATCGCATCCGTCCTGCTCTGCGTCGCCTGCCTCGCTGGCTGCGACCGAACGCCTCGCCAGGCGCCGCCGCGAGCGACGGACACGATCAACGTGCCACCGCAGACGTCCACCGTCGATGTGCCGATCGTCGCGGACCTGGACAAGCTGGCCCGAAGCCTCGAACAGGCGATTCCACGTCGCCTCTGGTCGATCGACAAGCCGGGGCAGACCTGCCTTCCGCCGAAGAAGGTCAAGATCCTCTTCGCGAAGATAAAGACGCCCGCCATCCAGTGCCGCATCACCGGCACCGTCGTCCGAGGGCCGCTGGTGCTGGAGGGCTCGGGAAAAACGATCATTGTCACCATGCCGCTTCACGCCGCGATCAGCGCGCGCGACGTGGGAGGCGTACTCAGCCGGGAAACGGCCGAGGCGGACGCCCGCGTCCGGGCTGTGATCAGGCTCGACATCGCCCGCGACTGGTCGCCGCGCGGCACGGTGTCGATCGCCTACGACTGGACCGACGAGCCCCACGTCGACTTCCTTGGCCAGCGCATCGAGTTCACCAGCAAGGCTGACGCCAAGCTCGCCGGCGTCGTCGCGCGCCTGGAGCGTTCGCTGCCGCAGGAACTCGGCAGATTGCAGCTGCGCGAGCAGGTCGCGCAGGTCTGGGGGTCGGCGTTCACCTCCGTCCAACTGAACCGGGCGAACCCGCCGGTGTGGATGCGGATCACGCCCCGGCAGTTGAGCTACGGAGGCTACACCATCTCGCGCAACCGGGTGAACCTGGCTCTAGGGCTGACGGCAGTTACGGAGACGTTCGTCGGCGACCGGCCACCTGATCCGCAGCGCCGGCCGCTCCCCGACATGACGCGCACGCAGCCCGGACCCGGCCGCATCCTGTTCGCCATACCCGTCATCGCCGACTATCGTCAGCTGGAGCCGGTCCTCGCCAAGGCATTGGTGAAGCGGTCGCGCCGCCCCTTCGAAGTGCCCGGTGTCGGGGCCGTGCGCGCGCAGTTCCACCAAGTGACCATCTACGGCACGACGGGCGGCAAGATCGCAGTCGGGCTTCGCTTCAGCGCGGCAGCCGAAGGCGGGGAGCCTTCGCGGGGCACGATCTGGCTTACCGCCACGCCGCGCAACGCCGTCAACGATCGCCGTGTCGCGTTCGACGATCTCACCGTCGCCAGTGTGACCGACTCGGTCCGGACAAGCCTGCTGCTGAAGCTTGCCAACACTCCCGGCATATCTGGCACTGTGTCAGCCGCGCTGACCCAGAATTTCGAAAAGGATTTCGACAAGCTGTTCGGCAAGATCACCCGTGCGATCGACGAGAAGCGTATCGGCGACCTGATCGTGCGCGCCCGCATCACGGACGTGCGGACGGGCCAGCTGAAGGCGGCGGGGCAAGGCGTCTACCTGCCGGTATGGGGGCGCGGCACGGCCACGATCGGCCTTGCGCCACGGCGGGCCGGAAATTGAGATCTCTGCTGCAGCCTTGACGCCTGCTTGATCGTCCCAGCGGCAACGCTGCAGCCTCTTTCGATCTTGGCAGAACTATTCAAAGGTCAAATCAAATCATCCGGCTCTGTCTCACGGTATCGTCGGACGCGCATCGCTCTGCTTGGTCGCCCGGTGGAGGGCTGTGACGCGCTTGACTTGTGCGATGCTGCAACCCGCCAGCGCCGCCGTTTTCGCTATGCTCATCCCAGCCTCACGAAGTGAGACGATGCGGCGATGATGGGCCAAGTCTGGTTTTCGACCGGTGTAGCGTCCCTCCCGCTTGGCGATCGCTATGCCTTCCCGCTGCCGCTCGCGGCGCAGTTCGTAATCATCGCGAGCGGTCTGAAGCGCAACCCTCAGTAACATGTCTTGAATTGCCTCTAGGACGATGCGCGTCACCCCGCCATTGTCCTCGGCAAGATCGGTAAGATCCACGATTCCTGGTACGGCTAGCCTCGCTCCCTTGTCGCGGATAGCGGTGACGAGCCTCTCCGCCTCAGCCAGCGGCAGGCGACTGATCCGATCGATCTTTTCGGCGATAACCACTTCGCCCATTTGCAGGTCGGCTATCATGCGAAGCAACTCGGGCCTGTCAGGACGCGCGCCGGAAGCCTTCTCGCGATAAACAGCTGCGACATAATACCCCGCGGCACGCGAGGACACGACCATCGCCTCTTGTCGTTCAAGATCCTGCTCGTCGGTGCTGACGCGCAGGTACACGCGAGCAGCGCGGACTGTCGTACTCATGTTGGCTCCGTTGGGTACACCCATGTGAGCCACCACTGCGGCAACCGGCTCGGAATAGCAAACGCCGATCCTGTCGAGCCTAGCTCAGCAAGCCAGGTCTAAGTAGCTAATGGCGCTGATATGAACGACGACTGATCACCAAACGCGCTGAAGTGCGCTGCTTCGCGCTATCCGTCAGCGCCAATATCCGGTATGATCCGAGAGTTGGGTCAGCCAAGCGAGTTCAGTGCAGATGGAAGCACAGAGGGTCAAGATCGTGGACGGTGGTAAACTCGTGATCCCGGCGGCCATGCGCCGTGAGCTCGGGATCACCACGGGTGATACCGTTCTCGTCGATGTCGACGATGGCGAGCTACGGGTACGTTCCGTGCCTAAGGCGCTCGAAAGGGCTCGCGCGATCCTTCGCAAATATGTGCCCGAAGGCGTCGGTTTGGCTGACGAGCTGATCGCAGAGCGCCGGCGCGAGGCGGAGCGTGAGTAGCAAGGTCGTACTCGACGCCTCCGCCCTGCTCTGCCTTCTGAACGACGAACCTGGGGCGGATCGGGTAGTCGACGTCCTGACCCGCAGCATTATCGGAACGACCAACCTCGCCGAGGTCGTCTCCAAGCTTCGGGACCGAGGATTGCCGCTCGACGAGGTACGTGAGGCTCTTGGCGGGCTGCACCTCGATGTACGGCCGCTCTCTCCTGCCCAGGCGC
The DNA here is from genome assembly GCF_001557395.1 of Sphingomonas sp. CCH5-D11. Classification (NCBI taxonomy): domain Bacteria; kingdom Pseudomonadati; phylum Pseudomonadota; class Alphaproteobacteria; order Sphingomonadales; family Sphingomonadaceae; genus Sphingomonas; species Sphingomonas sp. CCH5-D11. Next base: position 20,055 of record NZ_LSKH01000308.1, read on the forward strand.
TCATCATAGGCGACCTGCGACCGTCGACGAAGGCGCTTGGACTTTCGCTTGGTGACCGAGCGTGTCTTGCCTTGGCGATTGACCTACAAGCGGAGATGTTCACGACGGACGGGCCGCTGGCGAGCGCTGAGGTCGGCGTCACCATCACCAACGTACGGCCGCTGGCCGATTAGCCGCACATTCGTGCTTTTGGGTACGGTACGCTCAGGCAGGCGAGTTGTGGCGGAACAGAGCGGCTGCCGTCCACTGTTTCGGGCGCAGATCCACTCTTTTCAGCTGCTGCTGTAGGTAGGATGGCGTCCACCATTTTAGGGAAACCTACAGCGGTTCGGCTACGGATTCTGCCCGAAACGTGAGACCAGTCTCACGCCCGTGCAACGAGTCTCAATCCCGATGACGAACGAAACGGCCGATGGTCACCGACGATGAGATTCCTGTCACCGCTGGTGAGACTGGCGAGCAAGGCGACGCGCTGGCTGGCGACCGTGTACCGGCTGATCCCGACGCGCTGGCCGACCTCGACGCGATCGTCAGCGGCGCGCTCACGGTCCTCGATCGGGCCGAGCCGCAGGACCTCTACCTTCCCGAGCTCGCGCCCAGCGACCAGGAGCGCGTCGACGGCTTCGCCCAGCGCGGCCGCGCGCCGGCGACGCTCCAGTCCTACAAGTCCGACTGGGACCTCTTCGTCGCCTGGTGCCTCGAAGGCGTCACCTCAAGGTTTGTTCGCCAGACAACGATTTCTCGGACATAAGCGGAACATGGGCTACGCTACACGCTTCAACCGCGCCATTGGCTCGTTGAGTGGGTGGAATTCACCTGCTGGAAGTCGCCTGGCCTGCTCCCAGAGGTAATCGCCGGTCAGACTGATGTGCGCCCAGCCCATCGGAGAAAGGTGCGCAAGCAGTGCCGCATCGAACGTCGTGCCGACAGCGTTGAGGTGCTGGGCGGCCCGGTCGAGATAGACCGTGTTCCAGTAGGAAATCGCCGCAATCAGCAGGTTCAGCCCAGATGCGCGAAATTCCTGATTTTCCAGCGAGCGATCGGTGAACCGACCCTGCCGGTTGGTATAGATGGCGGCGGCAAGCGTGTGCCTCGCCTCGCCTTTGTTGAGACCGGCCTGACAGGCACGTCGCAGTTCCGGTTGTTCAAGCCAATCGAGCGTGAACAAAGTGCGCTCGATACGGCCCAGTTCAGCCAATGCAAAATCCAGCCTGTTCTGGCGTTTGTAGGCGGCAAGTTTTCGCAAGATTACTGACGGCGCCACCGTGCCATCCTTGATTGAGGCGACAATCCTGACGATGTCATCCCAATCGGCCTCGATCGCTGCCGTTTTGATGGTGCGGCCCATCAGATTTTCGATGCCCTTGTATGTCGATGGCGCAGCGATCGAACCCAGCTTGCGGTCGCCAATATCGCGCAGCCGTGGCGCGAAGCGGAACCCGAGTAGGTGGCAGAGTGCGAAAACATGATCGGTGGCGCCGCCGGTATCGGTATAGTGCTCATGCAACGGAAGGTTGCCGGCGCCCAGGACAAGCCCGTCGAGCACGTAAGGCGCTTCACCTGCCGTCGCGGACATGATCCGTGATCCGAATGATGCGAAGTGATCGGAAAGGTGAGAATAGATTTTCACGCCAGGTTCGGCGCCATATTTGGCATTGACGTCCGCCGCCCCTGAACGGCTCCGCCCCGACCGGAAGAACTGGCCATCGGACGACGAACTGGTGCCAGCGCCCCAATGCCGCGCGAAGGGTAATTCGTGATGGGCTGAGATGATCATGGCCAGCGCGGCCTGATAGTTCTCGGGTGAAAGATACCAGTTGTGGGTCCATGCGAGTTGGGCATAGCTGACGCCTTCGCTGGCATTGGCCATCCGCTCCAGCCCGAGGTTGGTGCCATCAGCCAGAATTGCGGCGAGTACCGTGCTGGGGTTGTCGTGCTCCTTGCCTGAGCGCAGGTCACGGAATGCGTTCAAAAAACCAGTGCGTTCGGCGACTTCAAGCAGCAGCTCGGTGATGCGCACGCGGGGAAGCAGGGTATCGAGCTTGCGATCGAGGGCTTCAGCTTCCGGTGGGGTGACAGGCGGCATTTGCTGAAGCTTGAGCCGGTCTCGTTCGAGCGACACTCCCTCAAGCTTGTTTGTTTTCAACTGCTTGGCAAATCGGCGCAGCCGCCAGTCAAGATTTCGTGCCCGGTCAGCGAGGTAGGATGCAGCATTTGAATCGAACGGAAGCACATCCGCCACTTTGGCGGCGTCGCGCCGACCCAGCAAATAGGCATCGAAGCGCTGATAGTTGCGGGTTCCCTCGATCCATACATCACCGGCGCGCAAACGATCACGCAAGGTTGCCATGATCGCAATTTCATAACGTCGGCGGTCGATACGGCCGCTTTCGGTGATGAGACGCTTCCACTGCCGATTGGGGAATGGCAGTGGAACGCCATCGGGAAGGTCGCGCGACTTTCGTGTGTTCGCATCGCGAATGACATCGATGGCTTTGATCAGTGCCGTCCCTGTTCCAGACGCCTTGAAGGTGAAGGCGTCCAGAAATGCCGGGCTGAAACGCCGTAGCGTGGCGTAACGCTCGGTTGCCGTTACCAGTGCGTCCTCGCCGGCAAGATCAGCAAGGGCATCTACTTGGGCCTTTGCCGCAACAAGCCGGTGCCAGCCCACCGCTTCGTCAATCAATTCGAGCGGATCGCCGCCATTCTGGACAGCCTCATCAAGTGCTGTAATCGTGGCGCCAAACAGCCGCATGAGTTGCCCCACCGACTGAATACTATCTTGGTAGCGACGCTCGCGCCCACGCCGCGCGCGCGTGAACATGCCGCCGATAAGTCGGTCAAACATTTGGATCGCGGCATCGGCAAGTCTGGCCTCAAGGTCGATCACTGCGGCCGTCAACGTCGCCCGCCTGCGATTGACGCTGTAATCCGAAAGCAGGAATGCCGGTGCCACGCCGCCCTCGCGGACAAATTGGGCAAAGCGGAATTCCGGAATGGCGCCCCCAACTACCGGGTGGATACCTATGCCGCGAACATAGCGCAGGCGCTCAAGCAAGCCATTGATATTGGCCGCAGTCGGGGCTTCTTCGAAATTACGCAACCACGCCAGCGGTGTCATGCCGAAATCCGGGTTGTTGATTACGAGTTCGTCTAGCCGTGTCAGTTCAGCAGAGCTGAGGCCTTCGACGATTGCGGCTGCGGCAGCTTTGCGTGCGCGTGCCCGGCCAGCAAGACCGGCGCGTTCCAGTGTGTCGCCTGACGGAAGAATGAACCGCTCACCCTTCAGGCCAACCATGAGGGCGCGAACAATCGGTTCACCTCTGTCTGTATACTCGGCGGCTTGCGCGGCAAGATTCAGGGCAAGTGCCAGGTCGCCGCGTCGAAACGGGCGTATGCCAAGATAACGCGCCACGAGATCGGCATGATCGGTACGGGTTTGCGCGCGCTGACCATATGCAGAGAAGGAGGAAGGATCGACGAATAACTGTGCCGCGAGGTACTGAAGAATGACGTCGGGAAGCCCGATCTCGGGTTGCAGACCAAAGCCGGGATGTCGCATCAAAGCGATTTGTGCAGCCAGACCGAGGCGATTTGCTGGACCATAGCGGCGCCCAACCAATTCAACATCTTCCGCAGAAAGGGTATAATGCCCAATGATCGCGGTTTCTTGGACAGGAGGATCGAACAGGCGCCGGCGCTCGTCTCCGGTCAGAAGTCGGCGTCGTGCCATTTTGCTCTCCCGCTGAGGCGAATAACAAAATTGACACCAAAGCGGCTTGCACTGGAGGGAGGCCATTCGTTGCCGGTTGATCCCCGAGCAATCACCCGGCGCAGCAAGACAGTTTGGCGACATCCTTATCAAACGTTTGGGCCGCCAGTTTGAGGCCTTCCACAGTGGTCAGGTAAGGAAATATCGTTGCACCCAATTCCAGGGTGGTCATGCCGTGTTTGATCGCCAGCACCAGTGTCTGGATCGAATCCGCGCCTTCGGGTGCCATGATCTGGCCGCCCAGCAAACGGTCGTTCGCCTTGTCGGCAATCAGTTTGATGAGACCCCGCGTATCGCGTGCTGCCAGTGCCCTTGGCACAGCATCGAGCGGGAGCAGCGAAACCTTGATGTCCAGGCCTTGCGCCCGTGCTGTCGTTTCAGTGAGGCCGGCGCTGGCGACTTGCGGGTCGGTGAAGACGACGGATGGCATGGAGGAATTGTCGTAGCGGTATTGGTTGCCCGTCACCGCGTTGCGCGCGGCCAGTTTTGCGCCATAGGCGGCCATGTAGACGAACTGGTCCCGTCCCGTTACATCGCCCGCCGCGTAAATGCCTGGAACCGACGTTTCGAGGTGGTCATCGACGACGATTCCACCATTACGGGCAAGCACTATGCCGCGCTCCTCCAGCCCAAGCCCGTCGCTATTGGGTCGGCGTCCGGTGGCGATGAGCACCTGTTCCGCCGCGACGGTGTCACAATGCCCCTCGCAGGTCAATTCGACCCCGCTCTGTGTTTGGGCGATACGCTGATAGCCGACACCTGCGCAAACCCGCACGCCCTCGGCTTCCAAATAGTTTTTCAGCGCGGCACTCACTTCCGGGTCCATTTCGGGGAGCAGGCGGCTTCGGCAGCAGATGGTGACATCAACGCCCAGACGCGAAAACATCTGTCCCAGTTCTACCCCGATCACCCCGCCACCGATCACCAGCAGCGATTTGGGCAAGCGATCCAGCGCCAGCGCCGATGTGCTGGTTAGGTAGGGCACGCTGTCCATCCCCGGAATCGGCGGCACGGCGGCGTGCGCACCCATCGCCAATATGACCTTGCCGACCTTCATGGGCGCATCGCCGACAATCAGCGCACCATCGGCAAAGCGTGCCTTGCCCTCGATATAGCTCACACCGTCATAGGCGGGCAGCAGATCGACATATTTTTTTTGGCGCAGCGTCGTGACAAGATCGTCCTTCGACGCCGCCAATACGGACCAGTCATCCATCTGGACAGCGCCCCCAAGGCCGGGAAAGCGCGCGGCGGCAAGCCCACCATGCACCGCTTCGGCGGCGCGGATCAGCGTCTTGGAAGGAACGCAGCCAACATTGACACAGGTGCCGCCAATCGTGCCGTGACCGACGAGCGCCACTTTCGCGCCCAGATCGGCAGCGGCGATCGCGGCGGAGAACCCGGCAGAACCCGCGCCGATGACGGCCACGTCAAATCCTTCCTGCCCGGGGCGGTTGCAACAGTCGTTCATTGCTTATCGCTTTCTTGAGGCGCTGGCGGCGCCCCGCTCAGTTTTGAATAGCGCGCGCCGGATAACCCGCGTTGGTTGATGCAGCGGCAATCGCAGCAGCATTGGTGCGGCGCGGGTTATAGGTTGCGCGCGCGGTCTTGGCTGCGAAATCGACCGTGACCGCCGTTACCCCGGCGACGCCTTCCATCGCCTTCTTCACGGTGATCGGGCAGGTGGCGCAGGTCATGTTCTCTATGGCAAAGGTGGTTTGCTTCTGAGCGGTTGCGGTAGCCGCGGGGCGATCTTGCGCCGTGCCACTAACTGCATAGGCGACCCCGCCGCCAGCCATAGCCAGCACGGCCATAGCGATACATACTGTCTTTTTCATGGGTATTTCCTTTCAATAGAACCAGGGTGCCCACCAGTCGATGGTGAGCGCCAGGATGGCGACGGCAAGGCCCAGCCACAGCACCGCCTTGGTGGTCCAAGCCGATTGTGGACGAGCGCAGTAGGAACCGTCTTCACAGGGCGGTTTCGGCTTGAAATAGACATGCCAGAAGCCGTAGCCGAGCAGCGCGAGCGTTACGCCTGCGACATAGGGCTTGTAAGGTTCGAGCGCCGTCAGGTTGGCGATCCACGCGCCGGAAATTCCGAGCATAACCAACAGTAGCGGGACGACGCAGCAAGCCGAGGCGAGCCCCGCGCCGATCAATGCGCCCGCCGCAACCCAGTTTGCCTGCTTCGGCTCGTGGTTTTCGGTGAGGGCTGGCTGTCCCGCTTCCGGCGTTGAGACCATGGCTTGAATCCCTTGTTCCAACTGAGTGATTCGCAGTGTAGGCTCTGTAGCCACTACAGACTCAAGAGGTATTTTCATGGAGCAACAGGTCGGCATCTTGCGTGCCCAGCTTGCCCGGAAAACAGGCTGCAATCTCGAAACCATCCGCTATTACGAGAAGGTGGGATTGCTGCCGGGGCCGCCTCGCAGTTCCAACGGCTACCGCGTCTATTCGCCGGAACTGGTGCAAAGGTTGCAGTTCATCCTGCGCGCGCGCGACCTTGGCTATGCAATGGATGAGATACGGTCATTGTTGTCGCTCACCGATACCGGTGCACAAACCTGCGCGGAGGTTATGGCGAGAACCGAACTCCACCTTGAAGATGTCCGCCGCCGCATTGCAGATTTGCAGAAGATAGAGGTGACGCTGGCGACCACGTTAGCCAGATGCACTGGAGATGACGTTGCCGAATGTCCCATCCTGGAAGCACTCCAGTTTTTACCCCATCAAGGCAATTGACGCCATCTTTGAGGGATTTGATTTTGTGATGTCAGCTTGGAGTATAGCCTAACCGGACGTCAGGGCGCTACCGCGGTTTCTGTCAGATTAGGGTACTAAACGGAATTTGTTGACGAATGTCGTTGCGTATCATAGATTTCAACCTGACATTTTGATGGAGAGAGTGCGCAGTGAAGGGGCAACGGATCGGCTATGTCCGGGTCAGCACGTTCGATCAGAATGTGGATCGCCAATTGGAAGGTCAGTCGCTCGATCGGACCTTCACCGACAAGGCATCGGGCAAGGACGTCAACCGCCCCCAGCTTGAGGCTCTGCTCACTTTCGCCCGCGAAGGCGATACCGTCGTCGTCCACAGCATGGATCGGTTGGCCCGCAATCTGGATGACCTGCGCAAGCTGGTCCAGGGCCTCACCAAGCGAGGTATCCGGATCGAGTTTGAGAAGGAAAGCCTGTCCTTCTCGGGGGAGGACTCCCCGATGGCCAATCTGATGCTCTCGGTCATGGGTGCGTTTGCTGAGTTCGAGCGCGCCCTGATCCGCGAACGGCAACGCGAAGGCATTGCGATCGCTCGGCAGCGCGGCGCCTATCGGGGGCGGAAACGGTCGCTCTCGGATGAGATGATTGCCGATCTGCACCGCCGCGTTGCCGCCGGTGAACGCAAGGCGACCATCGCGCGCGACATGGGCATCAGCCGCGAAACCCTCTACCAGTACCTTCGCGCCGCTGCCTGACACCAATGTTCACATTATGTCCGGAAAATCGTTGTTCAGCGTACAAAGCTTGAGGTGACGCCTAGCGCGGCCGACGCCCCTTAGGGCGTCGGGTGCCGCGCTTGGCGGACCACACGGGGCCGTCTATTTTCCTTCGGGAACGAAAGGGCAGCAGCCCTGGTGTTCCCCGCGCTGGCGGGCCTCCGGGGGAAGGCCGCGGCGCCGAGAACCAAGATCCGCGCATCTGCGCGGGCAGCAGGTGTGCCACGTGGCACACCTTCACGCGAGGATCGTCACCCGTATGGGCCGAGACGCCGGCACGGTGGCTCGGTCGGCCGTTCGGCCGATAGAGCCGTGCCCGGCAGGGTCGCGCCCGCTTGGCTTGTGTCAGCCCGGCGCATCCATTTGCCGGGTAGATATTAGGTTAAGGCGCTGGCCCTGACCGACGTGAGCGCATCGATCAATTTGCATTCGGCGATCGTGGAGGCATCGCATTGGCTGCCCCATCGCACCAGCTCGCTTCGTAAGACGGTAAGGTCTGCCAGCTTGCGGTCGATTTCCTGGATGTGAAGTTCGGCTATTGCATCGACCTCATCGCATGATCCCCGCGGATCGTCCGCAAGGCGGAGCAGGTCACGGACCTGATCGAGCGTGAAACCCAGGTCTCGTGCCCGCTTGATGAAGGAAAGTCGGTTTAGGTGCGTGCTGTTGTAGAGGCGGTAATTGCCTCCACTGCGCTCCGGCGGGGCGATCAACCCCTCTGTTTCGTAGAAGCGCACCGTCTCGATCTTGAGGCCGGTTTGCCTGGCGATCTCGCCGATCTTCATAAGTGCTTGACCCTCTAGTGGGATGAGGGTTCATATAAGGGGTCCGAACGGCGAATCGAGTAGGACATGGCCGACCATTGTTGCTCAGCAAAGCGCGACACGATCGCTGAACTAGGCCGCAAGGCCAGCCAGCGGCGCGTGCTGATCGCGGTCATGCTCATCAATCTTGCCATGTTCGTTGCCGAGTTCGGCGGCGGGCTTGTGGCCCGGTCGTCGGCGCTGATGGCGGATTCGGTCGACATGTTCGGCGACGCGGTCGTCTATGCGCTCAGTCTCTACGCGCTGAACCGCGGCGCTCGCTGGGAAGCGGGCGCGGCGCTCGCCAAGGGCGGCATTATCCTTGTCTTCGGTCTGGCGGTGATCGTGGAGATTGGCGATAAAATCGTGAACGGCGTGCCTCCGTCATCGTCGCTGATGCTGACCTTCGGCGGGATCGCGCTCGCCGCCAACCTCATCTGTCTCGCGCTGCTGTGGCGGTTTCGGGCTGAGAATGTGAATATGTTGAGCACGTTCGAGTGCTCTCGCAACGATGTCGCCTCCAATCTCGGCGTGCTGGTGGCAGCGGGTCTGGTCGGCCTGACCGGATCGGCCTGGCCCGACATCGCAATCGGCGGGATCATCGCCCTGATCTTCCTACGGTCCGCGTGGCGGGTGCTAGGTGAAGCGATTCCCGCGTGGCGCGATGCTCGCCCGCTGCCCGCTGAGGTCTTGCGGTGACATCTCGGTTGATCTCGCGTAAGGGCATGGTCGCAATGCAGCGTCTGTTGTCCCTCTTCCTCGTGCTGATCGCGTCATCGCTGGTGATGTCGGCGACCGTGCACGCGCGCGAGCTGCCGGGTGTGACGACGATCGAATGCAGCGGCGCGGTGCATGAGGACGGCGACGCCGATCAGTCGCAAGGCGACAGTGACAAGGCGATGCCGCATCATCACGGCACCTGTCACAGCTCGGCAATGCAGATACCGTCAACCGACGAGCTGCCGCCCTCGCTGGACGGTGCCCGGATGAGTCCGCAGGCGGGTGCCGATCAGGTTCTCGCGTCCAGCACGGTCGCGCCAGGACTAAGGCCGCCGAACGCCTGACGAACGCCGCTGGCCGGATTCCGGCCTGATGCTGTTTGTCAGGATGATCCATAATGAAAATGTTGCTCGCGGCCCTATTCGCCGCGGCGTCGTGCGCCACCGTCGCGCACGCGCAAACGGGGGTGCCGGTGCCGAGTGCGCCGGTAGGCCCGATCTACACGCTCGACGACGCCGTACTCGCGGCGGGCGGGTCGGCACCGGCGTCCGAAGCCGCGACGGCGGCGATCGACGCGGCACGCCAGGGCCGCACGGTTGCGGGGCTTCGCCCCAATCCGCAGGTGCAGGGGCAGATTGAGAATATCGCCGGCACGGGGCCGTATAGCGGCCTCAGGAGCGCGGAGACGACGGTCGGGGTCGCGTTCCCGATCGAGCTGGGCGGCAAGCGCAGCGCGCGCGTAGCTGTCGCAAACGCGCAGCTCAGCCGCGCCGAGCTTCAGGCGGCGATCGTCGCGGCTGACGTGCGGGTGCAGGTGACGCAGCTCTACGTCGAGGCCATCGCGGCCGAACGACGCCTCATCACCGCACGCGATCAGGTGCGGATCGCGAGCGAAGCCCTGCGCGCGGCATCGGTCCGGGTCCAGGCCGGTCGGGCGTCGCCGCTCGAAGAGCAGCGCGCCAATGTCGCCAAGGTCAACGCGGATGCCAATGCCGAGCGATCGGCGCGGCTCGCGGAAACGGCTCGTGCGAACCTTGCGCGCCGGATCGGACGTCCGATCGATGGCAGTCTCGATGTGGGGCTGCTGGATCGCCTGCCGCAGGCGGTGATCGGCCCGGTGGCGCCGGTGCGCGCGATCGGAACGCTGGCGCTGGCGGCGGCCGATGCGGATCTCGCGATTGCCGACGCCGGCGTTCGGCTCGCGCGCGCCAATCGCGTGCCGGACCTCAATGTCGGGCCGGCGCTGCGCCGGTTGGAAGCGACCAACGACACCGCAGCGGTGTTCACCGTGTCGATCCCCATCCCGATCTTCAACAACGGGCGTGCGGCGGTCGCACAGGCCCGCGCGCAGCGGACGCAGGCCGAGGCGCTGCGTCGCGTGACCGCGCTCGATGTCGAGCAGGCGATCAGCGAGGCCGAGACGGAAGCCGCGAACGCGGCGACCACCGCGCGGACAGCTGCCGGTCCTGCGCTGGCGGCGGCACAGGAAGCCGCCCGCATTGCACGAATCGGCTACCGCGAAGGCAAGTTCGGGCAGCTCGACTTGCTCGATGCCGAACGCACGCTCGCAGACACCCGGCTCGCGGCGATCGACGCGCTCGCCAACTACCAAAATGCGCAAGCACGGCTCGGACGGCTGACTGCCCCGGTGCCGACACCCACGACGGGGGGAAATCGCTGATGAAGAAGATCCATCTCGCGGGCGCGGCGTCGCTCGCGCTCCTGCTGGCCGCGTGTGGCGGCGGCACAGACGCCGGCAACGATGCCGCGCCGACGAACGAAGCTGCCGGTGCTGAAGGCGAGGCACACGCCGATGAGGGCGCGGTGACGCTCACTGCCGAACAGATTGCGGCGGCGGGCGTCCAGCTCGGCCGCCCGATCGTCGGCGGCGCCGGCACGATCGAGCTGCCGGCGACGATCGAGGGTGATCCGCAGGGGACGCAGGTCGTCTCGGCGGCGATCGCGGGGCGCGTGGTCGCACTCACCCGCAACCTCGGCCAATCGGTCGGGCGCGGGCAGACGATCGCGATCATCGAGAGCCGCGAGGCGGCGCAGCTCAAGGGCGATGTCGAGGCCGCGCGCGCGCGCCTCCAGCTCGCCAATTCCAATCTCGCACGCGAGCAGCGGCTGTTCTCGCAGCGCGTCTCGCCCGAGCAGGATCTGATCGCCGCGCGGACGGCCGCGACGGAAGCGCGCATCGCACTGACGCAGGCGCAGAGCCAAGTGTCGGCGGCGGGTGTGAGCGGGGGCGGGCTCAACCGCCTCGGCATCGTCGCGCCGATCGGCGGCCAGGTGATCGCGCGACCGGTCACGCTCGGACAGACCGTCACCGCCGATGCCGAACTCTACCGCATCGCCAATCTCAGTCAGGTGTCGTTGTCGCTGAACCTTCAGCCTGCCGATGCAAGCCGGGTTCGACCCGGCAATACCGTGATGGTCACGGCGACGGGGCGGCAGGCATCCGCGCGCATCACCTTCGTATCTCCCGCGCTCGATCCGCAAACGCGGCTCGTGCCGGTCATCGCGACGCTCGACAATCGCGGCGGAACATGGCGTGTCGGCGAGCCTGTTACGGCTGCGGTGCAGTTGACCGGCAGCGGCGGATCATCATCGATCCGCGTGCCCACCACGGCGATCCAGACCAATGAGGGCAAGTCGGTCGTCTTCGTGCGGACGCCCAAGGGCTTCCAGGCGACCCCGGTCGTCCTCGGCGACGCCTCGGGCGACACCGTGATCGTGCGTTCGGGCCTCACCGGCAACGAACAGATCGCCACCACTGGCAGCTTCACGCTCAAGGCCGAACTCGGCAAGGGCGAAGCGACGCACGAGGATTAAGCCATGATCGCCCGCATCGTCACATGGGCGGTCGAGAAGCGCTGGCTTGTCCTGCTCCTCACCGCCATCGCCGCCGTGATCGGCGCCTATTCGCTCTACCGGCTCCCGATCGACGCAGTGCCGGACATCACCAACAACCAGGTCCAGATCAACGTCCGCGCCCCTGCGCTCTCGCCCGAGCTGGTCGAGAAGCAGGTGTCGTTCCCGATCGAAACCGCACTCGCCGGCGTTCCGGGCCTCGAATATACCCGGTCCCTCAGCCGCAACGGCTTCGCGCAGGTGACGGCGGTCTTCTCGGACTCGACCGACATCTTCTTCGCCCGCCAGCAGGTCGGCGAGCGGCTGCAGGGCGTGCAGGAGAACTTGCCCGATGGCGTGAACCCCGAGATGGGGCCGATCGCGACCGGGCTGGGCGAGGTGTATATGTACACCGTCCATCTCCAACATCGCGCGGATGACAAACACAAGCCGGGCGAGCCCGGCGTGCAGCCAGATGGCAGCTACATCACGCCGGAAGGCGAGCGGCTGACGAGTGATGAGGACAAGGCGACCTATCTGCGCACCGCGCAGGACTGGATCGTCGCACCGCTGCTCAAGAACACGCCTGGGCTTGCCGGCATCGACTCGATCGGCGGCTATGTGAAGCAATTCCTTGTCGTCCCCGACGTCCAGAAGCTCGCCTCGCTTGGCATCACGCTGACCGATCTCGGCACGGCGCTGGAGCGTAACAACACCAGCGTCGGCGGTGGGTTCGTCAACCGCAACGGCGAGGGATTGGCGGTCCGCTCGGACGCGCTGATCCGCAACGCGGCCGAGCTGGGTCGCACCGTGGTCGCCACCCGCGAAGGCGTGCCGATCACGCTCGATCAGGTCGCGAGGGTCCAGACGGGTCAGGCGATCCGGATGGGTTCGGCGTCGGAGAACGGCACCGAAGTCGTGGTCGGCACCGCGATCATGCGCATCGGCGAGAACAGCCGCACCGTTGCGACCGCGGTGGCCGATCGGCTGAAGGAGATCAATGCTTCGCTGCCGCCCGACGTGGCGATTCAGCCGGTGCTGAACCGCACCGAGCTGGTCAACTCGACGATCAAGACGGTGGCGAAGAACCTCAGCGAAGGTGCGCTGCTCGTCATCGTCGTGCTGTTCCTGCTGCTCGGCAACTTCCGCGCGGCACTGATCGCCGCGCTGGTCATCCCCATCACCATGATGCTGACCGGGTTCGGGATGCTGCGGGCCGGGGTGTCGGCGAACCTGATGAGCCTCGGCGCGCTCGACTTCGGCCTGATCGTCGACGGTGCAGTCATCATCGTCGAAAATGCGCTCCGGCGCATTGCCGAGTTCCAGCATCACGAAGGTCGGCTGCTGACGGTCAAGGAACGGCTGCAAACGGTCGCATCGGCCGCGCGCGAGATGATCCGTCCCTCGGTCTATGGGCAGGCGATCATCATCCTCGTCTATGTGCCGCTGCTCACGCTCACGGGCGTGGAGGGCAAGACGTTCGTGCCGATGGCGCTCACCGTCATCATCGCGCTCGCCTTCGCCTTCGTGCTGTCGCTCACCTTCGTGCCGGCGCTGATCGCCATCTGGCTGTCGAAGAAGGTCGAGGAGAAGGACGGCCGCATCATCACCTGGCTGAAGAAGCGCTACGAACCCAGCCTCGACAAGGCGATGGCACGCCCGACGATCACGATCGGGGCGGGTGTGGCGAGCCTCGGGGTGGCGGCGCTTGCCTTCACGACGCTCGGTTCGGTGTTCCTGCCGCAGCTCGATGAGGGCGACTTGCTCATCCAGGCGCTGCGCATCCCCGCCACCTCTGTCCAGCAGAGCCAAGCGATGCAGGTGCCGATCGAGAGGATGATGTCGAGGCAACCGGAGGTGCAGTTCGTCTTCTCCAAGACCGGCACGGCCGAGCTGGCCTCGGACCCGATGCCGCCCAATGCGACCGACATGTTCGTCATTCTGAAGCCGCGTGACGCATGGCCCGACCCGAAACTGGCGAAGGAGGATTTGGTCAGCCGGATCGAAACGCACCTCGCGAAGATCCCGGGCAATGCCTACGAGATCACGCAGCCGATCCAGATGCGCTTCAACGAGCTGATCGCCGGCGTGCGCGGCGACATCGCGGTCAAGGTGTTCGGCGACGACTTCACGGCGATGAACCGGACGGCGGAGCAAATCGCCGCGATCCTGCGCAAGACGGAAGGCGCAGCGGACGTGAAGGTCGAACAGACGACGGGCCTTCCGATGCTCGACATCCGGGTCAATCGCGACGCGATGGCGCGATTGGGCGTCACCGCGCAGGACGTGCAGGACACAATCACCGCCACGCTCGGCGGGCGAACGTCCGGCATGATCTTCGAGGGCGATCGGCGCTTCCCCGTCGTCATCCGCCTGTCGGAGGCGGAGCGCGCCGACCTGGGCCAGTTGCAACAGGTCCAGGTGCCCGTGGCGGGGGGTGGCTACGTGCCGCTCGCCAGCGTCGCCGACGTGAGCGTGACGGACGGTCCGAACCAGATCAGCCGCGAGAACGGCAAGCGGCGCGTCGTCGTCCAGGCCAATGTTCGCGGCCGGGACGTCGGATCGGTCGTGGCCGATGCGCAAGGAGCGATCGGCAGCCAGGTCCGCTTGCCTGCCGGGACCTACCTCGAATGGGGCGGCCAGTTCGAGAACCTGCAATCAGCGAGCGAGCGGCTGCAGCTGGTCATCCCGGCCTGCTTCATCCTGATCCTGCTGCTGCTCTACGGGGCGCTCGGATCGGTGCGCGATGCCGCGATCGTGTTCACCGGCGTGCCGTTCGCGCTGGTCGGCGGCGTGCTGCTGCTGTTCGTGCGAGGCATGGACTTCTCGATCTCGGCGGCGGTGGGCTTCATCGCGCTGTCGGGGATCGCGGTCCTCAACGGCCTCGTCATGGTCAGCTCGATCCAGGACCTGATCCGGTCGGGCATGAGCCGCGAGGAAGCCGCGCATGTCGGCGCGATGCAGCGACTGCGCCCCGTCGTGATGACGGCGCTGGTCGCGAGCCTGGGCTTCGTGCCGATGGCGTTCGCCAGCGGCGCGGGCGCGGAAGTGCAGAAGCCGTTGGCGACCGTCGTCATCGGCGGCCTCATCTCGGCGACGCTGCTGACGCTGTTCGTACTGCCGACCCTCTACGCCCGGTTCGGGCAGAAGGAGATCGCGCAGGCCGAGCATTACAACGAGGAGCATGAGGGCGACGATTGCCGTCACCCCCAAGCCGAACCGGCCTGACCGCCCCCGGGGCGGCCTCGGCCGCCCCGGCTGACGTGAGGATGATCCATGCCTCAGACACGCAACACGGTGACGCTGCACGGGACGCCGCTTCGCATCTGGTCGGCGCTGGTCGATCGCGATCAGCGCCGCGCCTGGGGCCCGCTGATCGAGCTGGATACCACCGATCGGCTTGGGAAGACGGAGAGTTCGTTCTTCGTGAATGGCTGGTCGCGCCCGATCAGGACGCCAGCTTCAGTCGACCGCCTCGACAAGCCGCGATGCTTCGCATGGTCGTGCGGGCTCCGGTTCGTTTTCGAGTTGGAAGAGCGCTTCGAGCTGTCGGGTGACGATGGCGGCACGCTGATGACGCATAGCGTCGCCGTGAAGGGAGCACTCGGCTACCTGTTCGCCTCGTTCATGCTGGGTCGCCTGCGCGTGCTGGTGATCGAGGCGGACGACAGGTTCGCGACCTACCTGCGCTGGCGGGTCGGCCGCTCTGCGCCCGGCAACGCGTCCGCTGCCTGGACGCGCCGCGGCAAAAGGAAGGCGCGATGATCCGCGCACCGGCGATGGGGCTCCTGGCTGCAGCCGCGGCGCTGATCGGCTGCGGGGAGCGCCGCGACCCCGGCCCACCGACCGAACAGGAAATCCATGCCGGCGACAGCGGCGACGGCTCGGGGGTACAGGGCCGGCATCCCTACCGCTGCAACGATGGGACACGGCTGCTGGTCGACTTCAAGGATCAGGGGCTCCAGCTCATCCTTCGGACGTCGGCCAACGCACAACCGATCGAACTGACCGCTCCGATGCAGGGGCTGCAATATGTCGGCGACAGGATCACCGCGACCTTCTCCGGGTCTGATCTTATCGTCCAACGTGGAGACGATCGGCGACTCTCCTGCGTGCGGGAGACGGCCCGATGAAGGGGCTGGGCGGCTCTCGCCGACTTCTCCGGGCGTGGGTCGTTCTGGCTTGCGCAATCATCACGCCGGGGCTCGCGCTGGGCGCCTGCAAGGAGGCGGATCGCGTCGACGAAGGCGGGCTCCACGACAAGGCCGAGCTGCCGAGCAGGATCGGGCAGCGCGTCGTGTTCTGCGACGACGGATCACGGGCCGACGTCGACTATCTCGGGGACGGGCTGAGCATGGCCGTCACCTGGCTGCCACGCGGAAAGACTGAGATCCTGCGGTCGAAGGCGACCGGACAGGACTTCCGCGGTCCGACCATGAGGGCAACCATCGCCGGCGGCTCGATCGCCTTCACGTCGAAGGCTGGCCCGGTCCGCATCTGCCACCGCACCGATGAGAGGGGCTGAGCCATGCAGGCGCTGATCTACACGCTGGCCCCGGTCACAGCGGTCATTCTCGGCGCCGTCGTGGCTACGCGAACGACGCTCAAGCCGGGAATGGTCAGCGCGCTCCAGCATCTGGCGGCAGGCGTGGTGTTCGCCGCGGCAGCGACCGAGATCCTGCCCCAGGTGAAGCACGAGGCATCGCCCGCCGCGACCCTGATCGGCGGCGCGGCGGGCGTCGCGACCATGCTCGCACTCAAGGGATTCGAGACGCGGTTCAAGGGGCCGCTGGCGCTGCTCGCGGCGGTCGGCATCGACATCCTGGTGGATGGCGTTGTGCTGGGACTTGCCTTCGTGGCGGGCGAGCGGGCGGGATTCCTGCTGACGATCGCGCTCACGCTGGAGGTGCTGTTCCTCGGCTTGTCGCTGACTGGTGAGTTGGCGGAAGCCTATCGTTCGCGCTTGCGCATCGTCGCGATCGTCGCGGCGCTGGCATTGCTGCTGCCGATCGGCGCGCTTGCGGCGATCCCGGTTGCCACCCTGTCGCCGGTGATGATCGCCGGTTTCTTGAGTTTCGGCCTCATGGCGCTGCTCTACCTCGTCACCGAGGAGCTGCTGGTCGAGGCGCATGAAAAGCCGGACAGCCCCCTTATCAGCGCGATGTTCTTCATCGGCTTCCTCGCGCTGCTCACGCTCGAGGAAATCATGGGATGACGAAGCGCAGCGCTCCTGACGAGCGGCGCACGCTATGGATCGTGCTGCTGCTAAACGCCGCTATTGCGGCCGGCTTCTTCGTGACCGGCCTGCTCGGGGATTCAAGCGCGCTCATCGCCAACGGCGTCGACAACCTGTCGGACACGGCGGTCTATGCGCTGAGCCTGGTGGCGCTGACGCACGGAAAGACGTGGAAGACGCGCGCGGCGACGGCATCCGGCGTGATGCTGCTGATCTTCGCGGGCGGCATTCTGCTCGACGTCGCCCGCCGCTATTTCCAAGGCAGCGAACCGATCGGTCCGACGATGATGGTCATGTCGGCCATCGCCGGCGTCGTGAACTACATCTGCCTGAGGCTGCTCCAGCGCCTCAAGGCGCCCGACGTCAACCTGCGCGCCGCGACCACCTTCAGCTTCAACGACTTCATCTCCAACGGCGGCATCATCGTCGCCGGCCTGCTGGTCATGTGGCTCGGCAGCAACTGGCCCGACCTCGTGGTGGGGCTCGCGACCGCCCTCATCGCGATCAAGGGCGGCATCGAAATCCTGCGTGACGCGCGCGCCGAAACCAAGACCGACAAGGACGATCCCGATGACCGATAAGCTCGAACTCGACATCCCCGTCTTGCTTCCCGAAGTGCCCGACGCGGCGGATGCCTGCGTCGGGCGGCTCGTCTCGACGCTCAGCGCCAAGCCCGGGGTCGATCGGGCGCATGTTGTCGCGGGGGAGGGGGACGCCCCGGCGAAGCTGTGCATCCACTTCGATGCGCAGGCGCTGCCGCTCCCGCGCGTGCGCGAGATGGTGCGCGCTGCCGGCGCTGCGATCAGCGGGCGCTACGGTCACGCCGTCTGGCAGGTGAAGGGGATCAGCCACGAACGGCGGGCGCGGACGGTCGGGGAAACGCTTTGCGCTATTCCCGGCGTCCTCCAGGCTGATGCCAGCGCCTCGGGCGCGGTCAGGGTCGAGTTCGACCGCGAGCGCGTCAGCGAGGCGGGGATCGTCGAGGCGTTGGCCGGTCTCGGCTTGAAGCGGACGCGGCAGGTCCAGGTGGACGATCATGCAGGGCACGACCACGGTCCCGGTGGACACGCGGCGGGCGAAGAGAAGCATGGTCCGGGTGACGGGCACGATCATTCCCATGCCGACTTTCTCGGCCCCAATACCGAGCTGATCTTCGCGCTTGCCTGCGGTGCTATGCTGGGGATCGGCTTCGCGATCGAAAAGCTGATCGCCGGCGTGCCGGAGTGGGTGCCGACCGCCTGTTACATCGCCGCCTATGTCTTCGGCGGCTTCTTCACGCTGCGCGAGGCGATCGACAATCTCAAGCTGCGCAAGTTCGAAATCGATACGCTGATGCTGGTCGCGGCGGCCGGGGCTGCGGCGCTGGGAGCGTTTGCGGAAGGTGCGCTGCTGCTGTTCCTGTTCAGCCTGGGCCATGCCCTCGAACATTATGCGATGGGCCGCGCCAAGCGCGCCATCGAGGCGCTGGCCGAGCTTGCGCCTGAAAGCGCCACGGTGCGACGCGACGGGCAGACGGTAGAGATCCCCGTCGAGGAGCTGGTGGTCGGCGACGTCGCCATCGTCCGTCCCAATGAGCGGCTTCCTGCCGACGGCTTCGTCATCAAGGGGTCAAGCGCGATCAACCAGGCTCCCGTCACCGGCGAGAGCATCCCGGTCGACAAAGCGCCGGTGGCTGATCTTGAGGCGGCACGTGCGAAGCCCGATGCGGTCGATGCGGCGAGCCGTGTGTTCGCCGGCACGATCAATGGCGGCGCTGCGATTGAGATCGAGGTGACGCGGCGGTCGAATGAAACCGCGCTCGCCAAGGTCGTAAAGATGGTGAGCGAGGCGGAGACGCAGAAATCGCCCACACAGCGTTTCACGGATCGGTTCGAGCGCGTGTTTGTGCCCGCGGTGCTGGCGCTCTCCGTGGCGCTGCTGTTCTCGTGGGTGGTTATCGACGAGCCGTTCCGTGACAGCTTCTACCGCGCGATGGCGGTGCTGGTCGCGGCAAGCCCGTGTGCGCTCGCCATCGCCACGCCGAGCGCGGTGTTGTCCGGCGTTGCGCGCGCTGCGCGCGGCGGAGTGCTGGTCAAGGGCGGCGCCCCGCTCGAAAACCTCGGCTCGCTGAAGGCGATTGCCTTCGACAAGACCGGCACGCTGACGGAGGGACGGCCGCGCATCACCGACGTGGTGCCCGTTGATGGTGCGAGCGAAACCGAGCTGATGGCGCTGGCCGTCGCGGTCGAGGGATTGAGCGATCACCCGCTCGCGCAGGCGATCGTCAAGGACGGGCGCGAACGCCTGGGTGGGACCGAACCGCCTGCGGCGAGCGACCTCAAAAGCCTGACCGGGCGCGGCGTCACCGCCCGCGTCGACGGCGAGACGGTATGGATCGGCAAGGCGGAGATGTTCGGCGCTGACGACATTCCGGCGCTGGGTGCCGCGGCGGTCAAGGCGATCGAGACCCTGCGGGAGGGTGGCCGCACGACGATGGTCGTCCGCAAGGGGAACCGCGACCTAGGCGCCATCGGGCTCATGGATACGCCCCGCGAAGCGGCCAGGACCGCCCTCAAGCGCCTGCACGACATGGGTATCGAGCGGATGATTATGATCTCCGGCGATCACCAGCGGGTCGCGGAGGCCATCGCGAAGGATGTCGGGATCGACGAGGCATGGGGCGACCTGATGCCGGAGGACAAGGTCGTCTCGATCAAGAAGCTCGCTGGCCAGGACAAGGTGGCGATGGTCGGCGATGGCGTGAACGACGCGCCGGCGATGGCGAGCGCCACGGTCGGCATCGCGATGGGGGCGGCGGGCTCGGACGTTGCGCTGGAAACCGCTGATGTCGCGCTGATGGCGGATGACCTGGCGCACCTTCCGTTCGCGGTCGGCCTAAGCCGCCGCACCAGGGGCATCATTCGACAGAATGTGTTCGTGAGCCTCGGCGTCGTCGCGCTGTTGGTGCCGGCGACGATCTTCGGCTTGGGGATCGGCCCTGCGGTCGCGATGCATGAGGGGTCGACGCTGCTCGTCGTCGTAAATGCGCTCCGACTGCTCGCCTATCGCGATCCGGCAGGGCAAACGGCATGAAATGGCTGATTGTCTTCGACCTCGACGGGACGCTGACCGAGAGCAAGCGCTCGCTGTCGGCCGAGATGGCAGGAACGCTCGCGCGTCTCCTCGCGGTCGTGGACGTGGCGGTCATCTCAGGCGGGGACTGGCCCCAATTCGATCGGCAGGTGGCCTCGCGCCTG
Organism: Sphingomonas sp. CCH5-D11; assembly: GCF_001557395.1. Lineage (NCBI taxonomy): Bacteria > Pseudomonadati > Pseudomonadota > Alphaproteobacteria > Sphingomonadales > Sphingomonadaceae > Sphingomonas > Sphingomonas sp. CCH5-D11. The sequence goes on from NZ_LSKH01000308.1 coordinate 40,172, forward strand.
CCCGAAGATGCTGCTCGCGATCGGCTGTGGCTGATGCCGACCACCGGGACGAAGCTCTATCGCTTCGTCGATGGTGGATGGCGCGCGATCTATGCCGAGCTGTTCGACGATGCGGAAAAGGCGGCGATCCGGACAGCGTTCGATCGAGCGCTGGCGGACGCCGGGCTTGCCAATGAGCGTATATGGGGCGAGCGGATCGAGGATCGCGGAAGCCAGATCACCTATTCCGGCTTGGGCCAGGACGCACCGCTCAAGGCGAAGGAAACATGGGATGCCGACCGCGCCAAGCGGACCGCGCTTCAGAAGACATTGCGAGAGGCCCTGCCGGGCCTCTCGATCAACCTGGGCGGCACCACGTCGATCGACGTCACGCGTGCCGGCATCGATAAGGGCTATGGATTGAAGCGGCTGAGCGAGGAGAGCGGCGTGCCGCTCGACGGGATGCTGTTCATCGGCGATGCGATCTATCCCGGCGGCAACGACTATCCCGCCGCGGAAATCGGGGTGGATACGGTGAAGGTGCGTGACGTCGCCGAAACCGGGGCCGTGGTGGCGGCGATCATCGCCTGCTTGAAACGCTAAGCGGACGATAGCCCCGAACCCATTAAGAGGGAGCGGTATTTACCTTCAAGGCGATCGAAGACATCGGCCGCAGCCCTTGTCCGTCTAGCGTCAGCATCAGCGATGCCGCGGGCGATTGAGGCGTCCAGCGCTGCAAGCTGTGCTTTCCGGTTCTCACCCTGGCGCATCCCTCTACGCATTCATCTCACTCCCCATTCGCGCTTGTACGAGCCGAGCAAGGTCGCGTTCGGCATACTGGTATAGATTCGCAATTATCATCAGCATGGTCTAAGCGGAACATACTCGCGGCCTCCCTACGAGTGTCCGTTTCCCGTGAGGGAACTACCGGCCGGGGCCGCCCCGCAAGGGCGGCCCTTGGCTTATCCAGCTTCCGGCTGTGCCACGTGGCACACCTATTCCCCGCATCGTCGCCACGATGGTATCCGAAAGCACGAACCCAGCAACCGGCACAGGCGCTTGCCCCGCAAACGGTTGCCGAAAGCACGAATCCGCGGCCTCTGAAGGCCACGGAAGGGCTGGATGAGGGCCAAGGATACCCCAAGTTCGTGCTTTCGCGGACCGTCTTCGTGCTTTCGGCAACCGTTTGGCCGCTCGGACCTTTGCCTGGGTGTGCGATCTAGCTTGGCGCAGACAACGAGCCGCAGCATAAAGGTGCGGTTTCGTGAAAGCCCGCGAGACGACCGGTGCCCGTCGAGCTGCTACTCGGCGGGAACAAACTTCATCCGAGACTGCTGCCGGACCACTGATCACCAGAAGCGAGCAACCCGCTCAATTCATCGGTTGGACCTGCTGGCCTCAATGTTGACCGTGCAACGAACAACTTCGTGGGTTCTGTCCGCCCGCTCGCGACACGCCTCCAGCGCCTTCCGGTTGGCGGTGACGATCCGATCGCCGGCCGCGATGTTGGCGAAAGCCTCCGGTGCCGCAGCCCGCATCATACGTTGCCCCCCTTCCCACATCGGCATGTCGAGCGTCCGCGCCGTCATGCGCTCGGGCCACTGCCAGTTCGCCGGCGCAATCTCGCGCGCGACGACGCCGGGAACGATCGCCCATGCGAGGATGCCGATCGCCATCCCGCCCAGCCCGAACCATAGCTGCCGGTTCTTCTGGTCGGCCCGCGTCCATGCCGATCCGGCGATGGCGCGAAGCTCGGCCATGACGCGGGCCTTGTCCTCGCCCGCCTTAGCCAACGCCGCCTGATCCTCGCGCCGGGCGGCGTTGCCCGCTTCGGCAATGCGCTGCGCCATCTGCTCGGGCGTCATCGCCAGCGCCGGACTCCGCGCGATCACGTCGTTGATGACCGCGACCCGGTCGGCCGTGGCGTCCACGCCCTGTTGTATCCGCCCCAACGTCTCGGAATAGTCCGGCACGTCGATATGCGCCCGCTCGGCCGCCAGACCCTCCACGGCGCGGCGTAGCAGCGCCAGCTCGCGGTCCTGGCCTTCTATCACGGCGCGCAACCGGTCGAACGCCTCCGCCGGATCGTCGCCTTCTGGAATATCGTCGTCCATCGTCACCTACCGGCTCATGCCACGGTCGCGGTCACGCCCGATGCTGACCGACTGCGCCAGTTCCTGCCCGATCGACCGGCCGCGCTCCATTTTCAGTTCCAGCTCGGGCGCGCGACGCCGCAACACGGATTCGAGCTGCGGGTCGCGGTGCAACCCGCCCGCGATGCTCTCCATGCGCTTGCCCAGCTTCTCCGCGCCCGCACGATCACCGGCACGCTCCATGCCGGCGCGCGCCTCCTTCATGCCCTGCCACTGCTCCACGAACCGGCCTGCGCGCTTCTCCGGGTCGATACGAACCTGACGCTCCGTCTCCATCGCCTTCGCCGCGCCGCCCGTGTTCCCCCCGGCCGCGTCGCGTGCGAGCCGGGGGTCGCGCTCGATCGCACTGGCGAGATCGCGGCTCCCAAGCGGACGCACCTGGTCGAGCGCGTCGCCGGCTTGTCGCAACGCCTGTTCCTGGTGCGCCAGCACCGGCAACCCCTTCTCCTTCATCCGGCCTATATCCGCTGCGGCACGGCCATAGCGTTCGATCGCGCGGGCCTGCGAGGTCGCCAGCGGCCGATCGGCTGCGACCCGCTCCGGTGACGTCGGTCTCTCGGTCACCGGGTTCGGCCGGAAGCCGGCGAACATGCCCCGCGCCTTGTCGCGCACCTTCTCGACCACCTGGCGCGCGAGTTCCGGGAACCGAATCTCGCGCCGATCGGCGAAGGCGCGGGCGTGGTCATGGTCGCTGCGATCGGGCGCATAGTCGCCTGCCATGTCCTTGCCCCGGTCACGCGACAGCACGCGCGCGAGCTTGCTCTGATCGGCGAAGTCGTCGTGGCCGTAGTGGAGCTGCACGCCATCGCGGTGCCGCGACAGCCCGACATAGCCGCTGTGGCGGTCCATGCCCGGCGTGGCGAGGACGTGGGCGCGATCGACGGTGACGCCCTGCGATTTGTGGAAGGTGGCGGCATAGCCGTGATCGACCGCGGCATAGTCCCTGGCCGCGAACGTCACCTCGCGCCCGCCGTCGAGCCGCACCGTCATGCCCTCGGGCGAAACCTTCTCGATCGTCCCCAGCGTGCCGTTCTTGACCCCCAGCGACCGCTCGTTCCGCAGGAACATCAGGCGGTCGCCCGCCGCGAAGTCGCGGCGGCCCCGGTCGGCCGCGAACGCCACGTCCTCGCCCAGCTCACCGTTGGCGCGCAGCCGGTCACGCGCCTCCCCGTTCAGCTCACGGACCTCGGCATTGGTGTGGGTGAGGATGATACGCGATTGATCGGGTTCGACGCGGCGCTGGCGATCCCACCCGTCCACCAGCTCGGCACGCGCAGCGTCGCGCGTGTCGGCAGCGCGCACCATGCCGTGCGCGGCATAGGCGTCCAGCGCCTCGCCGGTGCGCCCCGTGGCAAGCGCCCTGGTTGCGTCTTTCTGCCAGTCTTCCCGCTGCCGGCGGACCTCGGTGATCTCCGCCGCGCCGTGCCGTTCGGCGATCGACCGGAACGCCGCGCCGGCTTCGATCGCCTGCAACTGCTCGGGGTCGCCGACCAGCACAACCTTCGCGCCGGCATCGCGGGCATGGGACAGCACCCGCTCCATCTGACGGGTGCCGATCATGCCGGCCTCGTCCACCACCAGCACGTCCTTCGGCCCGAGCTGGTCGCGACCCTGCGCCCAGCCATGCTCAAGGCTGGCGATGGTGCGCGACGCTATCTTCGATCCGCCCTCCAGATTCTCGGCCGCGATCCCCGACAGCGCCGCGCCGCGCACCTGGTAGCCCTCGCGTTCCCACGCCTCCCGCGCGACGCCCAGCATCGCCGACTTGCCGGTGCCGGCATAGCCAACGACGGACGCCAGCTCCTGTTTGCCGGTGATATGGTCGAAGGCGTCGCGCTGCTCGCCGGACAGTGTAAGTCCCCGCCCCTCGGCCGCCTCCAGCGCGCCCGCCCGCTGCCGGTCGGACACGCCATGATCGCAACGGCGCGACAGCTCGTCGCCGGCCTTCTCCAGCCGCGCTTCCGTCGCGATCATCTCGCGGGAAGTGAACCGCTCCTGGTCGCGTCCATCCTTCCCCAATGCGACCAGCTCGGGGGATGCGCGGACCGCCGACATCACCCGGTCGAACTGATCCTTGCCGTCCGAATGGCGGAACGCGAACACGGCGAGGTCGCGGGTAGTAAAGGTCGATTGCTGCCGGGTGATGCCGTCCAGCGCGTGGCGCGGATCGGCGATGATCTTATCGCCGTTCTCACGGGCGATGCGCGTGTGATCCTCGATCCGTTCAGCCTCAAGTCCCTGCTCCGGTCGCCGCGATGCTGCCGGGCCGATCTTGTGCTGCGGCTCCAGCCCTATCCCCTGCGCCTCATTGGAACGATGGTCGATCCGGCCCTCAAGCCCCAGCTCGGCCATGCGCTGGTTGACATGAGCGCTCCACGCCTCGCGCCAATCCTTCAACAGCTCGGTGCTGTTCCAATCGCGGTTCTTCTTCCCGAACCCCTCCGGCCCCACGTCGCGCATCGTCATCATGACGTGCGCGTGCGGTTTGGGAGTGCCGTCCTTGGCCTTGTCCCAATGCACGTTCAGGTCCGCGACCATCCCGCGATCGACAAACTGCTTCTTCACGAAATCGCGCGCGAGCTGAACGCCCTGCTTCTCATTCATCTCGCGCGGGATCGAGAACTCCACCTCGCGGGCAAGCTGCGCGTCCTTGCGCTTTTCGCCTGCCTCCACCTCGTTCCATAGCGTGGTGCGACCGTTTAAACGCTCCGGCGCGCCCTCCGGCAACATCACTTCTGAGTGGATGACGCCGGTCTTGTTGCTGAAATTGTGATCGCGCCCGAGCCGGTCGTCATGCAGCTCGGATGCGGAGCGATAGGCCGCAGCCGCAACGGCGCTCGATCCGTTCGCACGGCTCACAACCTTGGCGCTGAAATGGTAGATCGCCATGATGTCCGCGATACTGCCTCACTTCGCGCACGTCGGCAACGACGTATAAACGCGCACTCACAATCCGCTGCGCTCCTCGTGATTGACTTAGCGACATTTCTAGGTCGGTTGAGCTTGCCCCTGACTACCGGTGCGCTAGGATGCTTCTCGTTAGGAGGCTGGCCGATGCGGAAGGTGCGGGATTACGACGCGGAGCTGAAGGCGCTCGGCCACAAGGCGCGGCAGCTCAAGGCGAAGCGGGTCGAACAACTCGGCGCGCTCGTCACCGCGACCGGGGCCGATGCACTTGATGCGGAGACGCTGGCCGGCGTTCTGCTCGATGCGGTCGCGTCCAGCGATGCCGGTGAGAAGGAGGCGTGGCGAGCGAGGGGGGCCGCCTTCTTTCAACGGCGCGGGCGCAAAGGTGGCGGCGCTGCTGCAATCGATGAATCGGGCTCTGCGGCTGAACCAGGCGGCGACGCTGCGGGCGGAAGCGGCGCAACGGCGAACGAATAGCAGGGGCTGGGTCGTGCAACGTCGCGAACGAACGCGCCACCTGATCGAGCTGGGCGGGCTGGTCCAGAAAGCCGGCCTGATCGAACTGACCGACGACGATCGCGTGACGCTCTACGGTGCGCTGCTCGATCTGGCCGGGCGCGCTCAAGGCGACGATGCCGGCGACGTGCTGGCGCTATGGAAGCGGCGCGGCAAGCGAGCGTTCGAGGCGGAAGCGGAGACGACGGAGGCGAGCTGATGGCAGGCGACGATATCTCGGAATGGCTGATGCGCGGGTCAGCGTCCGCAACGGTGATCTACAATGATCCGGTCTGGTCCGAACAGGAATATGCCATGCAGCGCGGGGAGCGGACGCGGGGCGACTTCGACCCGCCCGTCCCTGGTCACTATGCCGAGCGGGTGCGCTCCCGCTGGGACCTGGCGAACGCGCTCCAGGATCGCATGGCGGCGGAAGGGCGCGACGCCCTGCCCGACGAAGCAGACCCGCAAGCCTGGACAGCAGTCGATGGCGATATGCTCATCGCCGGCCGCTACGCCGATTGGCGCGGTATCCGCTGGGTGCCGGCGACGCTTATGGGCGAGTATCGGGTGCTCCTGGCCACCCCCCTGCCCGGCTCGGCCGATCTGGAGAGGGCGTGATGGCGGATTTCGATGTTGAGGCGATCCGCGCCCAAATCCGGCAAATGGATTTCGTGCGCGGCACGCCGGAGGAAGCGGATATGTGGCGCGAGGACGACGCGGACTCACGCGCCAACCTCGCGATCGAGGGCATGGCGCTGGAAACCGACGAGCACGCGTTGTTCGACATGCTGCGCGACGAGGCCGTACCCCCTCCCCTCGCCACGCAAATCCTGCTGCGGCTGCTCGATCATCCCGACGCCGATCGGTCCTTGCCGATCACGCCGATCGCCGCGGTGCGCTGATGGCGGGGCCGGTCATCGGCAACAGGCGTCCGCCCGTCAACTGGGTCTTCGCGATTATCGTCGCGTTCGTCGCCGCCTATGCGACCGCCCGCTGGCTTGAAGGCATCTTCGGGGTCGGGCAGATTTCCGGCACGGTGTCGTTCCTCGTCCTGGTCGGCCTGATCGGTGCAACCTGGTGGATCAACCGCCGTGCGTCCTCCGGCCGGAACGAGCTGCTGGGGTCCGCCCGGTTCGGCGACCGCGCCGACGTGCGAAAGCTGGAAGCCTCCGGGGATCTCCTGATCGGCCGTTCGGCGAAGTCGGGCAAGCTGCTCCGCTATGACGGCGCGGCGCATCTGCTGACGATGGCCCCGACCCGCTCGGGCAAGGGCGTCGGCACGATCATCCCGAACCTGCTGCTGCTCGATCGCTCGATCATCTGCGTCGATCCCAAGGGCGAGAACGCGCGCGTCAGCGCCCGCGCGCGTTCCGCCAAGGGCAAGGTCTGGTGCCTCGATCCGTTCGGCGTCTCCGGCCAGCCTCCTGCCCGCTACAATCCGCTCGATCGGCTCGATCCCGCCAGCCTCGATCTTGCGGAGGACGCCAACACGCTCGCCGACGCGCTGGTGCATGATGCGCCAGGGCAATCGGGCGAAGCGCATTGGAATGAGGAAGCCAAGGCGCTCATCGCCGGGCTGATCCTGCACACCGTCGTCCACGAGCCCGCCGATCGCCGCGTGCTCGCGACGGTGCGCGACAAGCTGACGCTCGCCCCCGCCGGCTTTGCCGCGCTGCTGGCCGACATGCAGGACAGCGCCGGCGCCGGTGGCCTGATCGCCCGCGCCGCCAACCGCCAGCTCGGCAAGTCCGATCGCGAAGCCGCCGGCGTGCTGTCCTCGGCGCAGCGCCACACCCACTTTCTCGACAGCCCGCGCATCGTCGCCAGCACCGCCGCGTCCGATTTCACCTTCGCGGGATTGAAGGACACGACCGCCACCGTATTTCTGTGCCTGCCGCCCGACCGGCTCGATACCTATGCACGCTGGCTGCGCCTTCTCGTATCGCAGGCCGTCACCGACATGGCGCGCTCGCCGGCAAAGCCCGCGCGCCCGGTCCTGTTCCTGCTCGACGAGTTCGCCGCGCTCGGCCGACTGGAGCCGGTCGAGCGCGCGATGGGGCTGATGGCGGGCTATGGCCTCCAGCTCTGGCCGATTCTCCAAGACATGCACCAACTCAAGGCGATCTATGGTGAGCGGGCCGGCACGTTCATGTCCAACGCGGGCGTGATCCAGACGTTCGGGGTCAACGATCATGCCACCGCCGACATGCTCTCGCGCACGATCGGCGACACCACGATCGAATATGATACGGTCAGCACGTCGCGTGGGCTTGGCTGGGGCGACAACCGCGCCGGTCCATCGGAAAGTGTCAGTGCCCACGTCACCGCCCGCCGGCTCGCCCATCCCGACGAGATCATGCGGATGCGGCCGGATTCACTGTTGCTGCTGCGCCAGGGCGAACACCCGCTCGCGGTCGAGAAAATCCGCTACTATGACCAGCGCGAGTTCGCCGGCCTGTTCGATCCCGCCTGAACGGTCCGCGAAGCACGGAGTCCACACACCGCCGCTTGTTGCCGCTCTCAAAAGACGAACCCGCCACGGGTAGCAGCCGCGGCGGGTTCGATGATCGCGATCGTCAAGTTGGGTGATCCAGCTATGGGCTCGCCCGCCCGCTTCATGGGGCCGGCAACTTCGAAACCGAGCATCAGCGCAACCTCGTCCGCGAGGTCTGCACAGCCGTGCAGACGAGCCGGCTGATCGTCGTCTCCGGCCTGGTTGGATCGGGCAAGACGCATCTGCTGCGCCGCATCGAGGACGAACTGGTCAGGGTCGGCAAGGTCGCCATCGCCAAGTCGCTCGCGGTCGACAAGCGTCGGACCTCGCTGCCATCGCTGATCGAGGCGCTGTTCTACGACCTGTCGCCCGGCGACCGCGCTCAGGTGAAGATCCCTAAGCAGGCCGAACGGCACGAGCGCGACCTGCGCGACATCATGCGCAAGGGCAAGCGACCGGTCGTGCTGGTGGTCGACGAGGCGCACGACCTCCACCACAAGACACTGACCGGCCTCAAGCGGCTGATGGAAGTGGTGGCAGATGCCCGCGTGCTGCTGTCGGTCCTGCTCGTCGGCCATCCCCGGCTCCGCAACGACCTGCGCCGTCCGCAGATGGAGGAGATCGGCTATCGCACCACGACGTTCGACTATGAGGGTATCGGTGCCGAGCGACGCGACTATGTCGCCTGGCTGCTCGGCGCCTGCGCAGCGAGGGCGTCAAGGTCGCCGACCTGATGGAGGAAGACGCGATCGACCTCATCGCCGAGCGTCTGCGCACCCCGCTCCAGATAGAGATGCACCTGACCCTCGCCTTCGAGCAGGGCTTCCGGCTTGCCGCCAAGCCGGTCACGGTCGGGATCGTCGAGCAGGTGCTGTCGCGGGTGATCGACGATCTTGAACCCACACTGACGCGCAACGGTTACGACGCGGGTGCACTCGCCAGCCAGCTCAACACCCGGCCGTCCGACGTGCGCGCTTTCCTCGCCGGAACGCTGGACGCGGAGCACACCCGCGAACTGACGGAGCGGCTCCGCGAAGCCGGGGTGCCAATATGATGGTGTCGCAAGCATTTGCACGACATCGATACCTTCTACAGGTGTGCTTCATCGCGGCAGCAACCACGGTCTGCGTATTGGTGACAGACGCGCTTGCGTTCAGGTCACCGGCCAATTTGGCCTGGATGATCGGACTACCCGTTGCAGTCGGGATGGCCGGCAACGTCGGTTGGGGGCGACGGTGCTTCATGGCCATGGCACTATTGGCGTTTCGGTGATCGTCGGGACGTTGGTCGGCGTGAACTTCACCAGCTATGGCTGATGTTCGTCATCGCCATTCCTCGGAATGGCAGAAAGCGTGAGCAGGCCGATTACGATTGCGAGCAGGCGCGGATGATGGCGAGCACATCGTCATTTAGCACGAGCAGCCCAGCCCGCCCGCGGTCAGCCAATCTGAGCAGGAATTCGCTCTGTTTTGCGAGCAGAGACTGCTACGATTGCAAGCGCCTACATCTAACGACGCGATCCTGCTCGGCGTGCTGCCGCGTAGCGCTCATGACGATCCCACGATTGGGGATTAGATCTCGATCGCCACTTCAGCCGCGATCTGCGTTGTCACTTCCGCATACAATTCGGTGCCCGGTGCCGCGCGGATGCTGGCGATGAGGCTGTAGCGGACCGCCTCGTGGACATGGCCTTGGGCGACATTCTCCCGCCACCAACCGCCCGTCGGATAGACGATGATGGCATCCCGGGCGGCAAGCTCAGTCGCGGTCCCTTCCCAGATATCCGCGTGGAGCGACCCTCTGTTGCGCAGCTGCGGCCCCACAGCCCAGCCGGTGTCCGACGCAGGACGCTTCGGGGGTCGAGCGCCCGCTTCCGAGGTGCGTCGACGCAGGAAGGTGTCGAGCGAGTCATCGGCGTGCTTCAGGTCGAAGCGCAGACCGTGGCTAGCATAGACATGCCGGCGCGATAGACCGCGCTCGCCCGGATTGGGCTCGATGAAGTAGCTCAAGGTTATCCGCAGCTGGACGAGCGCTGCAGGATCAAGCGCCAGCAGTGCCTCGCGCGGCCACGGCAGCTGATGAACCGCCAGCTCGTCCGTGACGGCTGCTCCGCTCTTCATCTTGAACGGCATGATCTCGTCCTCAGTGACCAAGGTCACGTCATGATCGAGGCTGCCGAGCGCACGCACCAGTGACGGTACGCCAAAGCCGTAGCGCCGCATCAGAGCGGGCTTGCCGATGGCGCCCTGATGCGCGCGCATGGCGGGCGTCCACTCTGCAGAATGCACGATGAGGCCGCGGACGGTTTCGGGCCACAAAGCGGGCTTCTCGGCCATGATCTGTGCCGCCATCCTTGCGGCCAGCGCGGTCGCCGCACTGGTGTCGCCCGTCGTCGTAAACGGGCGCTCGGCCACCGTGCGATAGGTGGTCAGCAAGGCAAGATCGTCGACATCGTCCCCATGGCCCGTTGCCGGATCGTGACCGATGTTGCCGCCTTCGAAGACGACATCGGGCTTGAGCGGCCACTCGCGGATCCAGCTGACGGAGGTGCGGCTGCGCGGCATGATGTCGCCGGCCGCCCCGAGCGCGCTCCAGCCGGCATAGGTCGGATCTGTGATCAGCGCGCGCTCGGTAAAGGCGCCCACCGTCAGTACGTTCCAGGCCTGGGCCGGGCTCTCGATCGGCATCGCGTCGTTGCGCGCGGGATAGTCGGCCGCGACGATCGCCTCGCGGATATTGCCCGCGGCGACCGCGATGAAGCGCTGCACCTCGTCGCGGCCGAAAGCGATCGCGTCGAGCTTCGCTGACCAGGCCGATGGTCTCCCTCGACCATGATCGCCGAGACTCGTGACGGCGAGGCAGATCGCCCTTGGCCGGTTCGGCGCCGCGATCTCGGCACGCGCAATAGCCTGTGCCGTAACCGCTCCGTACAGATCGGGGTCGTTGGCGCCATGATCCGGCAGGATCTTGACGGACTCGAGCCGGTGCCGGACGGTCACAGGCCCTGTCCCGTCGAGCACGTCCATGAGGTCGCCGTACAGCAGCGTCCCCGACATCTGCGTGCCATGTCCGCCATGAGCCTGCGTGCTTACATCCTCCACGTTCCAGGCGGCGTCAAACGCGTGCTGGTCTCCGGGCGCCAGATAGGGCGCAATGAGCGGATGGCCGATGGTCGTTCCGGAATCGAGCAGGCAGACGGCGGGCACCTCGCCGTCGATCGGCACGAGCCGGTCGGCGAGGTCCGCGCTCCACGTCCGCTGCTCGGCGCCGTCCATGCCCATGTACAGCGAGGGCGTATCGCGTGCGAGGCGGAGCTCCGCGACGCTGTCGGTGTTGGCGATGACCCGGCCGAGCTGTTCCGGCGTGCCTTTTGCGACGACGACATCACGCTCAGCGAATTCGAGGCTATGTTCGCGCGTCGCCATGCCGAGCGCCTGTGCAGCCTTGTCGAACGACCCTTTCGTGCCCTTGCGGACCCAGACCTCCCACCAGGCCTCGATGCCCGGCGCAGGGAAGAGATCTGCCTGGTCGGTGTAGAAGGACCGGGCGACCGCCAGTCGTGCCGTTTCGAGCGAGGCGACGAGGCGCTGGTTCTTCGGCTTGCGAACCTCCACGGTCGAGCCATCGTCGAGCGTCTTCTGCCTGACCGTGTCTTCGTCGCGATAGGCTGCGACCTTTTTGAGGTAATAGTCCTTCTGCCTCTCCGGCACGAAGACGGTTGCCGAGACGAGACCCTCATCGGCAGCGTGCACGTTCACCAGCTCGATGGGAAAACGCCCGCGTCGGTTCTCCAGCTTGTCGACGATGTCCGCCTGGTCCGCGGGCAGCGTGAATTCGACGTAGAAGCCCTTCTCGCCCGCCGCCACAGCGGGCTCGCGGTTCGCAAGGATCGTCTCCCCCTGCTGCACCACCTGCGTCAGGGCCTGGGTTAGGGCGTTTGCGTGACCGGCCCTGTCGCGCTGCGGCGGTCCTCCGTCCCCATCGCCGCCCGCCTGATAGGCTGTGTACCCCTGGCGCGCCCCTGTTCCCTGCAGGTAGATATGCGGATGCGGCCGCGCTTCCTCGTCTGCCATCGTTATCGTCGGGCCGCTGCCCTTCGCTCGGCGATCGCCGCGAGAAGATCCGCTGTCTCCACGCGCTCACGCCCCGCGAGCAAGGTCCGCTTCGCCGATTCATCCGCAATCCGAGCGAGATCCGCCTGACTCAGTCCCTCGATCTCTCCGGTCGCTTGCTCCCATGAGACCGAGGCCGTGTCGAAGGCCGACAGCCGGCCCTCCAGGATCGCTCGGGCGACAACTACGTCCGGCAGGGCATATTCGATCACGTCGTCGAAGCGCCGGAAAAGCGCAGGATCAAGCAGCTCAGGATGATTGGTCGCCGCGACGATCAGGCCCTCGCTGTCATCCTCTTCGAGGAACTGTAGGAAGGAGTTGAGGACGCGGCGGATCTCACCCACGTCGTTGCGCTCGCTGCGGCGGGCACCGATCGCGTCGAACTCATCGAAGAAATAAACGCCTCGGGTCTCGGTCATCGCCGAGAACACCGCGCGAAGCTTGGAGGCGGTTTCGCCCATGAATTTGGTCAGCAGCCCGTCGAGAAGGACCGAAAACAGGGGCAGCTTCAGCTCGCCAGCGATGGCGGCCGCCGTCATCGTCTTGCCCGCGCCAGGCGGTCCGATGAGCAGCAGCTTGCGGCGCGGCTGCAGGCCATGCTGGCGCAGACGATGCGCCTGCCGCTGCTCGACGATCACGCGCTGCAGCCGATCGCGCAGCGCCTCGGGAAGCACCATGCTCGAGAGCCGCGTATCGACATATTTGGCCGCGACCAGGTTCGCCAATTCGCCGCGTGGCTGCACCATCGGGACGGCGCGCGCTCGCCCCTTGACCTTACCGCGGGCACGGGCATCATCGACCATGTCGCGCAGTTGCTGGGCGACCTTGCCATGGCCGAGCCGCGCCTCGTTCGCGGCAGCCTGCATGGCAACCGTCAGGAACTGCTCTTCATCGCCGTCGATGTGACTTTGCAGCAACGCGACAAGGTGGGTGGCCTTTGTCACCGCAGATCGTCTGTTCTATCGTTTCTCATGCACTCATCTCGCGCTGTCTGTTGTGGCAACGCTCGGAAGACGCGCTTTGATCGACTGCCCCCAAGTCGTTGTCCGTTCTATCGTCGTTCCATCCTTCTGACAACGAAATCCACAAACCGGGCGCTGAGCCAGGAGCGCTTCTTGGACGGTCGTCCAAGGCCGCCCTACTCATCATTCGAGCCTTTTCGCGAGCCGGCCGACGGCCCCGGCTTCGGCCGCCATGTTCCGATTGTAGGCAAGGGGCATTCGCGGGCTCTTCCACCGAAGCGCGTCCATGATCCCGGCCAAGTCCTCTCCGCTCGCAAAAAGGTCCTGATTGAGCCCGATGCGCGTCGAGTGCGCACTGATCCCCTTGAGCAGCCGCGCTAGGTCTTCGGCGGAGAGATCGGGTAGCGCGCCACGCTCGAAGGCCCGTTGGATCATCGCTCGATAGATCGGCCCGACCGAGCCGGGGTGGAGAGCACTGGCGCCCACATCATATTCGATGCGCGCGGGCACGGCCGGCTTGGGTAATGTCTTGCGCAGGTCCCATCTCTCCCGACCCGAAATGCTGTCGATCGAGCGACCCTTCACGGCGGATCGTGCCTTGTAGCGCCGTACCTGAACCCGCCGAAACAGCGGCCCTTTGTCAATCCGTGCCGCTTCGCGCCAGGCGGCGATCGCCGAAACGGTGCGAGGGCTGAGAAAGGCGGTCGCCCCCTCCCCTTCCTGGTCGCCCTTATGCCGCGAGATCTGCAGCAGCCGCGCGTCGGGGTCGATCGCCTCTTCGATATGCTCGACGGCGATCCCAACCAGTTCGGAGGCGCGCAGCCCCGTGTCATATGCTGTCGATAGCAAGGCACGGTCCCGAAGGCCTGGAAGATCGTCCGGGCAGCTCTCGAGCAGCGCACGCAGGTTCAAGCCGCGCGGACGATCGCGCTCTATGTCGCGAACCGGCCCCTTGAACCGCAGCGGGCGCGCCTGTTTCTGCGCAGTGCCCTTTTCACGGCGGATCGCGGAAAGGCGCAGCTTTACCAAGGGCGCCTGCGTCGGGTCCTTGAGATCGAGCAGTTGGTGGATCTTGGCGATCGACGCTCTGTAGCGCCCGAGCGATGCCGGCCTGCTACCCTTCGCGGCGCGGTTATCGAGATAGTCGGCAATCGTCTCGGGTGTCGCCGGGAGCGCCGTCCGTCGCGACCGTCGACACCAGAGGTCGAAGGCCTCGAGGTCGGATTTGAGCGCTCGGATGCTGTGTGCCGATGATGCGGCCTGATATGCCGCGATGAGCGCTTCATCGACTGTGATCCGCTGCCCCGCCTGCATCTGAACGACGGTCCAGGCAAGATCGACCGAGGGAAGCACCGCACCAGGCATCTGGCCTGCTGCAATCGGCGCAGGCGTGTCGAGCAACTGATCGCTCATCGATCAGCGCTTCGCCATCTCGAGGATTTCCTCGAGCGTATAGGGGTCCTGGCCGTAGACAGCCGCCAACCCGTTGAACGCATCGACGGCGACCTGCTGCAGCGCCTCACGATCGATCGCGGTCAGCGTCGTCGCATATTCGTAAGATGGCTGGACCGCAGCGAAACCATCGTCGCGAAAGCCGAAAGGACCGAGCGGCCACCAGGAGTCCGCAAGGCCGTTTACGCCCATCCTCACATGGATCGGCAGAGAGCCACCGTGCACAAGGGCGAGCTTCGTATTGCGCTCCAGGAAATCGAGCCAATGGCGAAAGAAGTAGCCCGTCGACAGCGTGCGCCGCCCTTCCCGCTCGAAGAGAAAGCCGCCAGCGACGCCCCAGAACTCCCCGGTCTTTTCGAACCACTGCGTCACCGCGACGGTCTCGGCCACGCCATCCTTCTCCTGCTGAGGCCAGTAGATCGCCGTCCCGCCCCGGCTTGTGCCGTGGCTGATCGAGCGCGCGTCAGCCATCAGATCCGGATGCCCCTGCCCGCTCGCCAGCGATTGCTTGGCGCCCGGCTTTGCCTCCCATTTGGAGGGGATAAGCCGCGCATAGCCGGGGAAATGATCCTTCCAGCGATACTTGCTCGATCCTTGGCTCGGATGGGTGACGATCTGGGGCTCGTAGCGATCGAACCAGAGGTCCGGATCGCCCTCGAAGTGTGGTTGCCAGTGAACGGCCTCGGGCGGTGGCGGCGGGAGCTGGTCGAGCGCAAGGCGCAGATGATCAGCAAGGCGCTTCGCAAGATCGGCGCGTACCTTCCGCAGATCCTCGCGCTCGGCGCCTACGGGTAAGTTGAAGGCGATCGGCCCGCGCCGGCCCCTCATGTCGAAGGGCAGCTTCTCGAGCGTGGCGCCTTCGAAGGCCGTGTTCCAGACCTGCAGGACGCGATGCTCGGTGAGTGCCCTGTTGGCGTAGCCAAGCTCGATCAGCACATTCGGGTTGGCGCAGGCCTTGCCGCTGGACGAGACGGCGATCGGTGTCACGTCGCCGACGAACACCGCTGCCTCGTCGATTTTACGCAGGATGGTGGCGACGATGTCGGGCGTGCCGGAAACGCCCTGCGTGTCCGAGGTCAGGTTCGGCCGATCGGCCTCGTCGAGATCGGCGGCGATCATGCCGATCGCCTGGTCGAGGGCGGAGCGGGTCAGGTCGCGTGTCACCCGCGCATCAAGGTCGCTCTGCCATGACCAAAATACTGTCCGTTCCATGCGTCTCCGCCCTAGCCATCGGCTTGAAGCCGTAGCGCACTCTATAAGGACGGGTCAAACACGCTTGTGTGATAACTGTAATTATCGCTTGTACATGTTAAGATAGGGAAGCTTGAGGTAACCAACTGCTGACTTTGGTTTCTCGGCATGGCATTGCTGTCCTCGATGATCCGTGGCAACGACCCTCGTGCTGATGACCCCCTTCTGCTGCTCGGGCGACTTGACGGCCGTCTGCAGGGCAGCACATGCGCGGACATCTTCCTCGCACGCTCGCGCCTCGAGGGCGCCTGTGCTCTTGCCGCACTCGCCGGGGTCCCAATCGCAGTGAGGGACCTTCAGGAGTGGATCGCCGGCCGTACGCCCCCTCCCCGCTTCACCGAGGGGCTCAACGATCCGATCTCGGTGGCGGCCATCTTCCACATCGCGCTCAGCCGCGATGAGGGCCTCAGCGACCCACTCGCCCAAGCGACCCTCAATGCGCTGCGGTCTGTCCTGGACGACCGCGCTGAAGCGGAAGCCTATGCCTCCTCAGACCTTGCCCATTTCGGTCCACTTTGGCGGCACGTGCAAGCTGCGGCAGACGCTCCCTCCCAAACCGGCGACCTCTTGAGCATAGCGCGCCGCGTCTTCGAACTGGCGTCCCTCACCGAGGCGGCGAGCACTGGCAGTTGGGATGTCGTCAGCGTCGATGGCCGAACGCTCAACCTTCCACCGCGCGATCGCGGCCGAAACTGGCTGATCGCTGTCGCCACGCCGCGGATGCTCTACCGCGCCGGCTTCACCACTCGAGTCATCCCCTCTTTCATCCTGCTGCCGAAGTACCTGCCCCCCTCTCCGACCGACCTCGCCGCCACGATGGCGCAGGTAATCGGCCGAACGGCTCAGGCTGGGCTTCGCGAGCTCGATGCAATCGAGCGAGCGGCGGCGCGCATCCAGTTCGGTCTTCAGGTCACCAAGCGAAGCAAGGCTCCCCTGCTCGCTCGGCTGCAGCTATCCTACCCTGGCCTCCGACCGGGTGCCGTCGCGCGCCTGCTGAAGGTCACGCCGCAGGGCGCCCGCAAGCTTCTAGCCTCTGTCCATAGCCACGACTGAGCGATCTTCGCCCATGCAGTCCAAACCTCAGAACCCGCCCTCCTCTCATCATTTCATTCCGCAGTTTCTCCTCGATCAATGGACGACGGGCGGGATGCTGCTCCGCTACCACCGCAACTGGCGCGGTGAGATCGAGAGCGCACCCGCCTCGCCGAAAAGCGTGTGCTTCGAACGAGACCTCTACAAGACGGTTGGCTTCCCGCCCGAGCACACGCAGCAGATGGAAACCCTGTTCATGCAGGTGGTGGATGATGCCGCCGCGAAGGTTCATGCACAGCTTCTCGACGGCGGCGTTCGCTCGCTCAGTGACGCGCAATGCTCGGACTGGCGCGGGTTCGTATTCTCGCTCTGGTTCCGTACGCCGTTGGACATGCGCGGCTTGAAGGACGCTGTCGGTTCGCTCGCTAGCCCGGGGAGCAGCCGTGCAATCGTCGATGGGGAGCACGTCCCTCTCCCGCCTGCGGCAGTGAGCGCGCTCCAGATGGAGATCTTGCGGACCATCATCGATGATGCGGAACGCGGACGGGCTTTCATCAACATGGAATGGCGGGTGATCAGGACCACCAATTGAGGTGGCCCCCTAAATGACCTGACAGGGCCCCGCTCTTAGATAAGAGTGAGGCATATGACTGACGGTACGACCAGGCGTTACAACGAGGGCGAGGTGCTCACCGGGGTGCAGCGCCGGCGACGGTGGACGCCTGAGGAGAAGGTCCGGATCGTCGAGGAGACATACCTGCCGGGCATGAGCGTGTCGCTCGTCGGCCGCCGCCACGGCATTAGCGGCAGCCAGATCTTCACCTGGCGCCGGTTGATGGCGCAGGGGGCGCTCACCGCTGCCACCGCCGGCGAGGAGGTGGTGCCCGCGTCCGAGTACCGCGCGCTGGAAGCGCAGGTACGCGAGTTGCAGCGGCTGTTGGGCAAGAAGGCGCTGGAGATCGAGCTGCTCCGCGAGGCTGTCACCCGGGCCGCAGGCCCAAAAAAACTCCTGCTGCGCTCGACCTCGTTGCCCAGGGATGGCCTGTGACCGCCGTCGCCGAGGCCCTTGGCGTCAGCCGGCAGCATCTGTCGACGATGAGCAACAAGCCCCCTCCGCGCCGCCGAGGACGACCTCCGCTGCCCGACGCCGAACTGGTCGCCGACATCCGTGCGCTGGTCGGCGAGCTGCCGACCTACGGCTATCGGCGCGTCCATGCCTTGCTCCGTCGGCAAGCACAGGAGACCGGGCGCGCAGCGCCCAATCCAAAGCGCGTCTATCGCGTCATGAAGGTCCACGGGCTGTTGCTCCAGCGCGACGGCGAACAAAGGGAGGTGCGGTGCCACGATGGTCGCGTTGCGGTCGACCAGCGCAACACCCGCTGGTGCTCGGACGGACTGGAGATCGCCTGCGACAATGGCGAGAAGGTGCGAGTCGCGTTCGCGCTCGACTGCTGCGACCGCGAAGCGATGGGGCATGTGGCGACGACCGGCGGCATTACCGCCGAGGACGTCCAGGACCTGATGGTCGCGACGGTCGAACACCGCTTCGGGCCGGTGAACCGCTTGCCTGCGCCGGTCGAGTGGCTGACCGATAACGGCAGCTGCTACACCGCTCGCGACACGCGCGCCTTCGCCCGCGACATCGGCCTGGTCCCGCGCACGACGCCGGTCAGCAGTCCGCAGTCCAACGGCATGGCAGAGGCCTTCGTCCGAACCCTCAAGCGCGACTACATCCGCGTCAGTCCTCGCCCAGACGCCAAGACCGTCATCGAGCAGCTGCCAGGCTGGCTGGCCCACTACAACGACGTGCATCCCCACCGCGCTCTGGGCTATCGTTCGCCCCGCGAGTACATCGCTCAAACCCGCGAGGCCCCGTCAGGCCTTTAGGGGGCAACAACACCAATCGGCGCGAATTCTTCGTGTCCGACTGGCCGCTCGATGTGCCGGTGAGTTTTGCACGGTCGGTAACACCTCGTCCTATGTCACCCTGCCGATTGGCCTTAACGCCCTCTTCGTTGCAGCCGGATCACGCTCTCTCGCCGACCAGATCGCAGCGTTACTCGAGCGTGAAATCATCATGCGCCAGAACCGCTCGACCGTCGGCCATGCGCAGAGCTTTGTCGGCGCAAGGAATGCCCATGCCGGGGCGTTCATTCGCGCTCACTTCGGCGGCCGGAAGCGCTATTCCGTGACGCAAGGCATCGCCGACAAATATAAGCCGCCCGCCATATAAGCTTCGATCGACCAACCCATTAGCAGAGGCAACCTTTAGGTGAGCAGACCTTCGATTGCCTTTAGCAGTTCGGACGGCGAGGTCTCCGACTTCGGCGGCACCTTGATGGTAAGCCCCCCTCCCCTCGACTTCGCATAGCGCAGGATCACCTTGCCACCCCTGCCGGTGATTTCCTTCTCGCCCGCACCTTTGGTGGTGGGGGCGATAGTTGCTTTGACGAGCCGCTTGGCGACCTCGGGCCCGCTTAGCCTCACGCCGCCCTTGGTACGCTCCTCCTCTATCCGCTCTGCCTCGTCGCGCATCTTCGCCAGCGCCTTTGCGTCGCCCGTAAGCGGCTTGATATCGCGCGCAACGCGGACGGTGATGTCGTGCGTGTCGGAAAAGGCCGTGACGATCTCGGCGGGCAAGCGTGCCACGTCCAGCAGCCGGCTAAGCCAGGACTTGGAGAGGTTCAGATGCTCGGCCATCTGCGACTGGGAGTTCTCGTAGAACTCGGCCAGAGCGATCGTATATTCCTTGGCGCGTTCCCAGTCGGAGATGTCTTTGCGCGAGCGGTTCTCGACGTCCGAAACACGGAACGCCTCTTCGTCCGTCACGCTCTGGATCGTCACCAGATAGTCGAACTCTGGGTGATGGTGCGCGCGAAGCCATGTCACCGTCCACCAGCGGCGAACACCGGCAATGATCTCGAAGTCGTACTCTGGATCGTCCTTCAGGCGCCGAACGATAGCCGGGATCCGCTGCTTCTTCGCGGACAGGAACGAGTCGATCAGGTCACGGCAGCTCTCTTCCGTCAGATGGTCGAGATCGCGATTGTGCATACGCCAGGGGCGGCACTTTGCAGGGTCGACCCACTCCGTACGATCAGCGACGGACTTGCCCGTTGCGATCCGCGCGAGCGTCTGGCTGCGGCTCGCCATGATGCCTTCGGCGGGCGTGGACTTATCGAGGTTCTCCTCGTCATCCAGGCCCCCTGTGAACATCGAGCCGAAGCCCTTGTTGCCCTTGCTCATCGGCCCGTTCCTTCTTCGTTTATTGCCGCCCTCGGCCCGCCGGGAGTGGAGGAGTTGCCACGTGGCAACTCGGCCAATTTGCGGCGTCGTTTCAGGCCGATATTCACGCGACCGAGATACATATTACCACAACTCAACTTATTGGTTTCGCTTCATTTATTTGGAAGTTGCCACGTGGCAACAGCGGGGGCAGCGAGGCCCAAAACGCGCACGATTGTCCGCTGCATTCACCTCGCAATATCTGCGTGTTGCCACGTGGCAACTCGCCATCAGACACGCTCCCCTGCCCTGCTCGCCCAGGTCCGTAGAACGTCCTGCTCGATGTCCCGGCACACCTCGTTAAGGTGGCGCATGCAGCGGTTGTAGACTTCGTGCGACGTGACCGGCTTGTCGAGCTCGAAGACGGTCTTCATACGCGAGCTGGCGTTGTCAATCTCGGCGCTGGTGACCATCACCGACTGGGTCATCGAACCGCCGAACACCTGGCGCATCATTGATAGCACCTCACGGTGCATCGACTTGCTTTCGTCAACCCGGCTGCCGACAAGCCTGATGAAGTTATAGGCCGGCCGCCCCCGCCCGGCGATCTTCTCCAGTTGCTTCATTGTCGTGCGCGTCATGTCGATGAACGAGACGGTCGAGGCGAAATCAACCAGGCTCGGCGGAACCGGAATGACCATGCAGTTAGCGGCCTGCAGCACGGCCATCGACACCATGCCGAGGGCTGGCGGCGGGTCCATGATCACCACATCATAATCATCGACTACCGTATCGATCGCTTCCGCGATCAGGTCGATGATCTCCATGTTTTGTTTTTTCGCCATATAGCCGGCGATTTCGTATTCGAGATTGTAGAGCCGCAGGTTTGACGGGATCAGATCAAGATTGTGGAAGTGCGTCTTGCGGATGATCTTGCGCACCCCGAGCAGCTCGGGATTATGAAAATGACCATAGAGCGTGTCTTCCTCGTCGAGATCGACGTCCGGACGATAGCCGAACATCATCGTCGAAGAAGCCTGGCTGTCACAGTCAATGAAGAGGACGCGATAGCCGTTAATCGCGAAATGCTGGGCGAGGTGCAGCGCGATCGTAGACTTGCCTACGCCGCCTTTGAAATTGCAAACCGAAATGATCGCCGGCGTGTCGGTCGGTTCGCGCCAGGGGCGCGTTCCGAACACCTCACGCATATGGTCGATCTCTTCGAGCGTATATTGAAGCCGATGGCCTGACCCGGTTCTTTCGCGTGGCGGAAGACGGCCGTCCCGCTCGGCCTCGCGAACCGCGGAGGCCGTCCGACCAGCAAGCGCGGCCGCCTTCGAGATCGGAAAGGTCGGTCCATGCTTGCGCCCGGTCTCCGGATCCACGGCGCTGTCGCGGATCCGCTTCAGGATGGTCAGCGCCTTGCGGTGAAGAACGTCGAGGCCGCCTTCGATAAGGTTGTCCGGCTGAGCGATGGTAGGATCCGTAGCCATCTAAATCCGCTTCTGTGGGTTCTACGCGCCACAATAGCTGCGTTGGCAGTTTCGAGCAAGAAAATGGCCATCAGACTTACAAGAGCACCGATGATCTCCGAGCCCTTTGCGATTCGACTGATGACGGACCCGTCGCTCGGCGGTTCCGACCGATGATCTCAGAGCCATGGAGGTTCATGCCGAAGTCGAGCTATTCAACTGGCGCAAGAACGGCCGCTCTGTGGATAACGACCGATGATCTTGGTACTTTCCGATGATGCCGGTGCGAACAAGCGATGATCTCGGTGCGACCCGACCGATGATCTCAGAGCGCATACCTATTACTAGAATCACCCTATAGAAAACCGATTCGCGAATCGTTTTGATTTTCCGGGTTTGAAGAAAGGAGAAGCAAAAAGGCACCGACATCATCGGTCGATTTGCAACTCTCGAGGGCAGTTTGCCCTCCAAACTGCCAACGGGGTTGATTTCGATCCCCAAACCTGTTGAGACATGCCCATCGAAACCCCCAAACAGATTCGGGGGGAAGGGCAGACCATGAATGGGGATCAGCATAAGCCGCTAGGGCACCAATACGCACTCGCCATGCTTACCGGCGGGGAGGAAGGCGTCCGCAGGCTCGCCAGCACCGCCGGCACCCAACTCACCATGGACGCATTCCTGCGCGTCCAGGACGAAGAACCGGTCCCTGCCTTCCTCCACTCCGCGCTCTGCGCGATGTCGCTGCCGACCAAACGGCCCAAAGACGACACGCAGCCGATCGTTCGCGAAGACGGCAAATACGCTCTGGCCATCAATCCACGGCCCGTGCTCCAGAATGTCGATGGCAAATCGATCATGCGGAGCCTTGGCGTGCCCTACGGCGCCTATCCGCGGGTTGCCCTGATCTACCTTCTTTCACAGGCCGTGATGAAGCAGTCGCGGGACGTTTATCTCGGTCGCAACTTCACCGAGTGGATGCGGCGCCTGGGATATCAGACGGTTTCCTACGGCCCCCGCGGTACGGCTAATCTCATGCGCGAGCAGGTCGACCGACTCCTCGCCTGCGAGTGGCAGATCCGGTGGGACGGGACGGACACGGAGGACAACGCCTTTGCGGTCCGGGACGTCAAGATCTCGAACGAATATGCGGGGTCGCTGGACAAAAACGGCTCGTTTGCGCGCGAAATCCGCATGTCCGAGGCGTTCTACTCCCATCTGATCGAGCATGCCGTTCCGCTCAACGAGATCGCGATCCGCGAGCTTAAAGGCACGCCGACGGCGCTCGACCTCTACACCTATCTCGCATACCGACTTCCACGGATCGGATCGGACAAGGGCCAGGTCATTTCCTGGGACCAGCTGGCAAAGCATCTCGGCAATGAGGCCGACAGCAAACGCTTCCGCCAGACCGTGCGCGAGACCATGCAGATCGTCTCGGCAGTCTATCCGAATGCCAATGTCGACCTTTCCGGCCGCAAGGTCGTGCTGCACCCGTCTCCGGCGCCGCTCGAGCGAAAGCTGGTCGGTCCGCATCTGCGACTCGTGGGCGGCGACGCCGCGAAAACGGCACCAAGATCATCGGTCAAGCCGCGTCGCGAGGTGGCTGCCTCGTCGGTCAAAGAGACGGAACCGACATTCGCCTTCCCGACAGGTTCACTTTCCTACGGCACACGCGAAGCAGTCTTCCGCCAGGTTGCGCTTACGAAGGGTCATCCCTGGTCGGTCGATGATATGGCGGCTGCATTCCGTAAAGGATGCCCTGATTTCAGCCGCCCGCGCACGGATGCCGAGTGGCTGCGTGTCTGGGAGAGGTTCGTTGTCGCCTATGCCGAACGCCGGGCGAATCGGAGTGACGACTGACCGATGATCTCCGAGCCGTTCGCCTATCGCGAGCGCAGGGTGAGTCTGTCTACAAGGACCGGGCCTAAGGACGAAAGGGAAGGGGGGCCGGGCTCTTGACGATATCCGCCCGACTGACGCGGTACACGTCGGCGACATCTGCCCGGTTGCCAATGGAGCGCGACCTAAATCGCGAGCGCACCACGGCTGCGCTGATGGTAGCACGAGGCGAGGGGAGAATGGGTGGTCGGAAGACCGTCATGACGCCCAAGCGGCTCGAGGCGGCTCGCAAGCTCTTGGCGTCCGGAATGCCAATGCGCGAGATCGCGCCTGCGATCGGCGTCTCGGTCCCGACGCTCTACCGGCACCTCCCTGCGCCCGAGCAGTAAACGCCAATCCAAGACGCGCAGGCCTGACTCAGCAAACCATCTTCCCACTGTAGCAAATTGTTATTTCGGTCCGCATAGGGTAGGAGGGTAGGGTATGTCTCACCTTACTCACACCAATGCAGATTTGGTCGCCCGCGTTCGACGGATCGCGGGACAGGTCGGTGCTGTCGAACGGGCGCTGCAGTCAGACTCGACCTGCTCAGAAGTGCTTCATTTGGTCGCGGCGGTGCGTGGCGCGGTGAATGGCCTCATGGATGAGATCATCGCCGAGCATTTGGAGGCGCACGTCTCGCGTCCGGACCTGGACGACGCGGAGCGGGCCACAGGTGCCGAAGAGCTGCTGGCGGTAATCCGCCGCTACGCGAAGTAGGACCGTATATGGCGACGCTTCCCGAGACCGATACCTACACCCACGATCACAACTTCCTGGGTGCGGCACATGATGAAAACGCGCGACGCACCCGCTGGGTCGTCGTGCTCACCGCCGCCATGATGGTCGGCGAGATTATAGCGGGCTATCTCACCGGCTCGATGGCATTGCTGGCCGATGGGTTCCACATGGCGACCCATGCCGGCGCGCTCAGCGTCGCGGCTGCGGCCTACGCTTATGCCAAGCGCCACGCCAGCAACCCAGCCTATAGCTTTGGAACGGGCAAGGTCGGCGATTTGGCTGGGTTTGCCTCGGCTATGGTCCTTGGGCTGATCGCTCTGGGAATAGCCGTGGAGTCAGTGCTGCGCCTGTTTCAGCCTATCACGGTCGCATTTGCCGAGGCGACGGTGATCGCTGTCGTGGGCCTGGGCGTGAACATCGCCAGTGCCTTCCTGCTCTCTGGCGGCCATCATCATGGGCATAGCCACGATCACCATCACGGCCATGCCGCGCACGTAGGCGATAATGATCTGCGGTCGGCCTACGTCCATGTTCTCGCGGACGCGCTCACCTCGGTGCTCGCCATCGCCGCTCTGCTCGCAGGCCGCTACCTGGGCTGGATCTGGATGGACCCGGTGATGGGGATCGTCGGCGCGGTCGTCATCGCCCGCTGGTCATGGACGCTGATGCGCGACACGGCCGCGGTGCTCCTCGACACGACTGACGATCATGTCGCCGAGGAGGTGCGCGAGTTGGTCGAGAGGCCGGGTGATGCCAAGATCACCGACCTTCATGTTTGGCGGGTCGGACCGGATGCGCACGCTGCGATCGTCAGTGTCACCGGCCTTTGTGATGGCGAGCTGATCCGCCAGCGCCTCCGGCCCGTCCACGAACTCGCTCATCTGACCATCGAGACCCGCTAACTCTCCTCTCGACAGGAGAAAGGGACTGGCATCTGACCAAATATCCACTATGCTGGATATATGGAAAACGGTTCCGCCATTGCTGCGCTAGGTGCGCTTGCTCAAGGTACGCGTTTAGACGTGTTCCGCCTCCTGGTGCGTCATGAACCGGATGGCATGGCAGCGGGCGACATCGCCCGTCAGCTCGACGTGCCGCAGAACACCATGTCCGCACACCTCGGCATTCTCGCCCGCGCGAGACTGGTCCAATCCGAGCGCCATAGCCGATCGATCATCTACCGCGCCGACCTGGACGGCCTGCGCGCCCTTACCCTGTTCCTCGTCAAGGACTGCTGCGCCGGTAATGCCGAGCTGTGCGCACCCCTTGTCGCCGAACTCGCCCCCTGCTGCTGAAAGGACGCCTCGTGGCCGTCGATATCGTCATTTATCACAATCCCGAGTGCGGCACGTCCCGCAACGCTCTCGCCATGATCCGCAATGCCGGCATCGAGCCGCATGTGGTCGAGTATCTGAAAACCCCGCCCTCGCGCGCGCTGCTGGTGGAGCTGATCGACCGCGCCGGCATGACCGCGCGCGATCTGCTGCGTGAGAAGGGGACGCCCTATGCGGAGTTGGGCCTGGGCGACACGTCGCTGTCCGACGACGCGCTGGTGGACGCGATGATGGCGCACCCAATCCTCATCAACCGGCCGCTGGTCGTCTCGCCACTGGGTGTGAAGCTGTGCCGCCCGTCCGAAGCGGTTCTCGATCTATTGCCAACCGGCCAGCTCGGCGCGTTCGCCAAGGAGGACGGCGAACGCGTGGTGGACGCCTCGGGCCAACGGGTCGCCTGAACCCATGTCCTCGGCCGCACCTGTCGCCGGCCCTGTACCGGCACGCCCCGGCATTGGCACCTTTGAGCGGTATCTGACGCTATGGGTGGCGCTCTGCATCGTCGCTGGCATCGGGCTCGGCCATTTGCTTCCCGGCCTGTTCGCTACCATCGCCTCGGCCGAAGTCGCGCGCGTGAACCTGATCGTAGCCGTGCTGATCTGGCTGATGATTATCCCGATGCTGCTCAAGATCGACTTCGGGGCGCTCGGGTCGATACGACAGCACTGGAAAGGCGTAGGCGTCACCCTGTTCATCAACTGGGCGGTGAAGCCGTTTTCGATGGCCGCGCTGGGCTCGTTGTTCATTGGCTGGCTGTTCGCGCCGCTCCTGCCAGCGGGGGAGGGGGCGTCCTACATCGCCGGCCTGATCCTGCTGGCCGCCGCGCCCTGCACGGCCATGGTGTTCGTATGGTCGAACCTCTGCGAGGGCGAGCCCACCTATACGCTCTCCCAAGTCGCGCTGAACGACGTCGTCATGGTGTTCCTGTTCGCGCCGCTAGTCGGGCTGCTGCTGGGCGTGGCATCGGTCACGGTGCCGTGGGACACGCTGCTGATTTCGGTCTTGCTCTACATTGTCGTGCCGGTGATCGCGGCCCAGCTCGTCCGTCGTCTGGTGCTGGCGAGCGGCGGGCAGGCCGCCTTCGATCGGCTGCTCGGTCGCCTCGGCCCGGTCTCGCTCGTTTCCCTGCTGGCAACGCTGGTTCTGCTGTTCGGCTTTCAGGGCGAGGCGATTGTTGCGCAACCGTTGGTGATCGCGCTTTTGGCGATACCGATCCTCATCCAGGTCTATCTCAACGCAGGCCTTGCCTACTGGCTGTCGCGCCGGTTCGGCGTGGCATGGTGCGTCGCCGCGCCAGCCGCCCTGATCGGTGCGTCCAATTTCTTCGAGCTGGCCGTCGCTGCTGCCATATCGCTGTTCGGGCTGAAATCCGGGGCGGCGCTGGCGACGGTCGTGGGCGTGCTGGTGGAAGTGCCGGTGATGCTATCGGTCGTCTCGATCGTGAAGCGGTCGCGCGGCTGGTATGAGCGGGGCGCACACGCGTGACCGGCCTCGCCGCTGCTCGCCTCGGTCCTGGCGAAGTGGATGAGCTGACGGCCGCGCTCTCGGCCGCCAAGCTGCCGATTGCGGACCTAGGCGAGCCCGGCCGCGCCTTCTTCCGCTTCCACGATGGTACTGGCTCGGTGGGGTTCGGGGGCTTTGAAGGGGAGGGGGCGGAACGCCTGCTCCGCTCCTTTGTGGTCGCGCCCGATCGTCGTGGCTCTGGCCTCGGCCGTGCAATGCTCACCTTACTGGAACGCGAAGCGTGCAAGCTCGGCGTCAATCGGCTGCACCTGCTCACCGACACGGCCGCCGGCTTCTTCCGCGCGAACGGCTATTCCAACGCCGATCGCGGCTCAGCTCCTCCGGCCATCGCGGGCTCGCGCGAGTTCACCTCGCTCTGCCCCGCCTCTGCCGCTTACCTCGTGAAAGCTCTCTGATGCCGCTCCGCACGTTGCTCGATCCCGATGCCCTGCCGGCGCTCGACCCGGCCTATATCCACCAGCGGCCCGCGCTGCGGCTAGGCCCGCTCAATCCCGCCCCGCGGATCTTGTTGCTCTATGGCTCACTGCGTGAGCGATCTTTCTCGCGCCTTGCGGTCGAGGAAGCCGCCCGCCTGCTGCGGCTGTTCGGGGCGGATACACGCATCTTCGACCCGTCCACGCTGCCGCTGCCCGATCAGGTCCAAGGCGACGATCATCCGGCCGTCCACGAACTCCGCGAACTGGCGATGTGGTCAGAGGGCCAGGTGTGGTGCAGCCCCGAACGGCACGGCCAGATAACCGGCATCATGAAGGCACAGATCGACCACCTGCCACTCGAGATGAAGGGTATGCGCCCGACACAAGGACGCACGCTCGCGGTCATGCAGGTGTCGGGCGGCTCGCAATCGTTCAATGCGGTCAACACGCTGCGCCTGCTCGGCCGCTGGATGCGTATGTTCACGATCCCGAACCAATCATCGGTTGCGATGGCCTACAAGGAGTTCGACGAAGCCGGCCGTATGAAGCCCTCCAGCTACTATGATCGCATCGTAGACGTGATGGAGGAGCTGGTGCGCTTCACGATCCTGTTGCGCCCCCATGCGGTCCAGCTTGTCGACCGCTACTCAGAGCGAAAGCAGGCGGGCGTTCCTGTCGATGGCGCCGCTGACCTCTCAGCGATCGCGATCGGCAGGTAAACCTCGGGCTCCGATACATCATACAGTGAGTTGGGAATAAGCTCATGCCGAGTACGAGTGCTCAGTAAAGATCATGTGAGACCACAATGCAGATAGGCGAGCTGGCGAGCGCAACCGCAACCAAGGTGACGACGATCCGCTTCTATGAGGAGATTGGACTGCTCGACCGATCCGTTCGTACTGCCTCAGGTCGCCGCACTTATGGGTTGCCGGATGTCGATCGGCTCAACTTCATTCGCAACGGCCGCAGGCTTGGCTTCTCGATCGACGAGATCCGCTCCCTTCTAGCGCTCGCCGATCAACCGGAGCGCGACTGCGCCGAGGCGGCCGATATCGCATCACGTCATCTTGCTGACGTCGAGGAGCGGCTTCGCCAGCTCGGCGCGCTGCGCGACGAACTCGCCGCCATGAGTGCAGCGGGATGCTGCGCCAAAACCATGGCGGAGTGCCGGGTCATTCAGGCGATCGGCCGCCCGGTGGCGTAAGCGGAGACTTACGGCTTGATCCTCTAGCGACTGGAGCATGTAACGGGGTGCCCATTCCGGCAACGAGGCCGGAATGGGAAGGATGGAGTGGACGGCGGGGACGGAGCCGCGACGACCGATGTGGATCGTCGAAGGATATTGAAGCAGCTCGGTGTCGGGCTTCTCGGCGCGAGCATTCCTGCTGGGATTGTGGGCAGTAAGGCACCGTCCGAATCGGACTGGCCCGGCTTCGCCGAGCATCCGAGCTGGCGTCGTCTGGAGGTCGGAACAGGCGACACCCTGCTTGCGCCAACGAAGGTCGCGGGTGTCGACACCGAAGCCATTCTGGATACTGGTAGCGGCGCCTCCATCATCAGCCGGCCGCTTGCCGCCAAGCTCGGCATGGCGAACCTGGAGCCGCGGAGAATAGCTGGCCTTAGCGGCAAGGCAGCAGTTGGCTTGGTCCACAATGTCGAAGTGACGCTAGCCGACCAAGCGCAGGTCTTGCCTTTTGCCGTTGTGGCCGACCTCGGAGCGATATCTGCGGCGTATGGCAGACCTATCGACATCATGCTCGGGGCCGACGTGCTCGCCAGCGGCTGCGTCGCCTTGGACTTCGGAAAGCGGCGGTTCGCATTCGGGAAGAGCGGCAGCTTTGCCGGCGGGGAAGGGTGGACGACCCTCACCCTTGAGCATGGTGCCAGGCAGGAACTTCTCGTCCACGCCTCGGTGAACGGCTCTGAGCCGGTGCCGCTGATGCTCGACACCGGTAGCTCATCTGCACTCATGTTGTCCGCTGCCTTTGTCGAGGCGCGCAATCTTCTCGCCAACAAAGTCTCCTCCACCGCAGCGCTGGGCGGGGTCGAGGGCGTGCAGATCGTCCGGACGTTTACCACCGACAGCGTTAGCCTGGGCGGGCTCTCGACAAAGGTGGTTCCGACCCTCGCCCTCGATCGATGGGCATCGGCCAGCACGGTGGGCAACATTGGCATGCCGCTTCTTGGGCAGTTCGATATCGTGCTCGACGTGGCGCTTGAGCGGCTGTGGCTCCGGCCGATACCGCCTCGTTCACGTCTGCCGATGCTAAAGGATCGAAGCGGCCTCGGCCTTGCCGCTTCGCCAACCGATCTCACAGTCATTCACGTCGCCGTAGGCAGTCCTGCGGCTCAGGGCGGATGGAGGGTAGGCGATCGCATTGTGGCGCTGAACGGGTTCTCGATCGACACCTCCTACACCCGCGGTGCGCTCTGGCAGTGGCGCTACGGCCGTCCTGGGGAGGTGGTAAAGCTCACGCTCCCCGATGGCGCGATGCGGACACTTAAGCTCGCCGACTATTATTGAAGCCGGCTCCCGAGCACGGTTGGGCGATGCTATTGCGAGCCGGTCTCAAACCGCTTGCTTCTACAGTGGCTAGAGGTTTTAGGGCAGTCGCATGTTGCCCTTCGATTCTAGCTATTTAGGTTCTGACGCGGCGCCTTCCGGGCGCCTTATTCACGTCGCCTTCGTGCGGCTGGTCGCTCTCGCGCTCGTCATCCTGCTTGGCCTCCTTGCACCTGTGTCCGCGCTGCAAGCCGCGCCCACGGCCGACCCGAACGACGTGCAAACCGCCTGGCGACTGCTCGACTATGTGGCCGTCGATTATGATGGCGCGGTTGCGAGCGGACGGATCAAGAGCGCCTCCGAATATGCCGAAATGACGGAATTCGCAGGCTCCGTATCGTCACGGCTCGCCGCTTTACCGCTCAAGCCCGAGCGGGCGGCACTGATCGCGGGTGCGGCACGCCTTCAGGACGTGATCGCACGCAAGGGGTCGCCGCAGGACGTCGCACTGCTGGCCCATAATCTCGCTGCCGATCTTCTGCGCGCCTATCCCGTACCGCTCGCGCCCTCCGCTCCCCCGAGCTTTGCGCGCGGTACCACCCTGTTCGGCTCGACCTGCGCTGCCTGTCATGGCGCAACAGGAGATGGGCATGGCCCCAATGCAGCCAAGCTGGCCACGCCGCCTATTGCGTTCACCGATGCGGAGCGCGCGCGGCAGCGGAGCGTGTTCGCGCTTTATCAGGTGATCAGTCAGGGCATCGACGGCACTGCGATGCAGAGCTTCGCCGATCTGCCGAGCGAGGATCGTTGGGCGCTGGCATTCCGCGCCGGCAGTTTTGCACTGACCGACGAACAGGCGCGGGAAGGGGAGAAGCTATGGAAAGCCGATCCCTCGCTTCGCCAGCAAGTGCCGGACCTCAAGGCACTCGTGGCGCTCACGCCTGCCTCGCTCGCGGATCGCATTGGCGAGAAGCGGGCCCTGGCGGTGATGGCCTATTTGCGCCGTCACCCGGAAGCCGTGGTCGAACAGGCTCCAGCATCGCTGTCACTCGTCCGCCAGAAGCTCGCGGCCAGTCTCGATGCTGCTCGCAAAGGGGATCGCAGGGCCGCGAAGGAGCTGGCGCTGTCCGCCTATCTCGATGGTTTCGAGCCGGTCGAGCCGACGCTCGGTGCGCGGGACGGGACACTGCTCGCCCGGATCGAGGGTGCGATGGGCGAGTATCGCGCCGCGGTCGATCAAGGCGCCGCGCCCGATGACTTGGCAAGCCGCGCGCTGGTCCTCAACGGCCTGTTCGACGATGCCGAGACGGCGCTGGCCCCCAGCGCGTCCAGCACCGCATCGACGTTTCTGGGCGCGTTCACCATCTTACTGCGCGAAGGGCTGGAAGCGCTGCTCATCGTCGTCGCGATGATCGCCTTCCTCCGCAAGGCGGACCGCTCCGAAGTGCTGCCCTATGTGCATGGTGGCTGGGCCGGAGCGCTCCTGGCCGGCCTGCTAACATGGGTGGTCGCTACCTATGCGATCGGGATCAGCGGCGCGAGCCGGGAGCTGACCGAGGGGTTTGGTTCGCTATTCGCCGCCGTGGTCCTGCTCTCTGTCGGGATATGGATGCACGGCAAGGCGCAAGCCGATCAATGGCAGCGCTACATTCGAGAGAAGATGACGCACGCTCTGTCGGGCCGCTCGGCCTGGTTCCTGTTCGGGCTCGCCTTCGTGGTCGTATATCGCGAGGTGTTCGAGACGATCTTGTTCTACGCGGCGCTTTGGACGCAGGGGAATGGCAGCGCGCTGCTGGCCGGGGCAGGGGCGGCCGTCGCCATACTGGCCGTGATCGCCTGGGCCATGCTGCGCTACAGTCGCCAGCTCCCGATCGCCAAGTTCTTCGCCTACAGCTCGTGGTTGATGGCGGGCCTGACGGTGGTCCTTGCAGGCAAGGGCGTGGCTGCGCTGCAGGAAGCCGGCATCATCGACATAGCGCCGATAGCCGAAGCGCCCCGGCTGTCGATGCTCGGCCTATTCCCGACGTGGCAGTCCATAATGGCCCAGCTCGTCATGGCGATCACCCTTGCCATCGGGTTCGCCTTCAATCGTCGCAAGAAGGTCGAGAAGCCTGATCTTGCGACTGCCGAGTGAGTGCGCCTGGTACTCCCGGCCTAGATGCTTTCTTCTTGCTCCTACAGCGGCTGTAGATTGTAGAAGGTCTACATGAGCGACAGTGAAACCTCCTCGTGTGGCTGCACGGGCGATACCAAACGTGCCGAACGCGACCCTGCATACCGACGTGCCCTGTGGATCGTAGTTCTGCTGAACCTTGGGTTCGGCTTGATCGAGATTGTAGGTGGATTCATCGCCGATAGTCAGGCGCTGAAGGCGGACGCGCTCGATTTCATCGGTGACGGCACGATCTCACTGTTCGGGCTGATCGCGCTGGGCTGGACCGCCCACGCCCGATCGAGGATCGCCCTTGCACAAGGTCTATTCCTTGGTGCGTTGGGCTTGGGTGTCATCGGCTTTGCCGTCTGGCGCGCGATTAACGCCGTAGCTCCGGAAGCTGAATTGATGGGTGGGATCGGGATCGTTGCCCTCATCGTCAACGTGAGCGCTGCGCTTATGCTGGCGCGTTTTCGCGAGGGCGACGCGAACGTGCGTGCGATCTGGCTGTTCAGCCGCAATGATGCGGTGGCCAACATCGCCGTGATCGTCGCAGCCGGCCTGGTAGCTTGGACGGGGAAGGCTTGGCCCGACCTCGCCGTTGCGGGCGTGATCGCGCTGCTCTTCCTGCACTCCGCGTGGGAGATTACCCGCGGTGCGTTGGCAGAGATCGCGGGGCGGTTGTGAAAGGCCCGCTTTAGCATTACGAGCTGGGCGGCGCCTGTCAGATCCTGGATCATGCGTCATTAGCTTGCTTTCGTTTGCTGGCAAACACCATCAGAAACGCAAGGATGGACGGGGCGATCTGGTTGTGACTGTTAAGGTGGCCGCACCTTAAGCCAGCACAGACCCAGACAAGGCTGAAGCCGAACGCTTCCGGCTCCAAGCCTCGCTGTCATCCGAGGAAAGCTAGACTGAACTCTCGCCGCGCTGACCAGGTGGCTACTGCGGCCTGATCGCGGTCACCTCGGCGTTCATGCCCTGAGCCTTGGCGGTAAAGCCGACCCGCTGACCCGTCCGGAGGTTCTTTAGCAACGTGGGCGGCGAAGCGCGGAAGGTCATGGTCATCGCTGGCCAACCGATCGCCGGTATCGCGCCATGCTTGATGGTCACAGTTCCAGCCCGAGTGTCGAGGGCGGTGATCGTCCCTGCGCCGGTCCCGACCTTGGCTGCCGCAGCGGGCTTGGCGGATTGGGCCCACGCAGTTGTTGAGCCAGGCGCAAGCAGCAGGGCGGTCCCGGCGATGATGATAGACTTCCTTGTCACGATGCACTCCTTTCAGCGGTGGTGGACGCCCGACGCCGCAACAGCAGGTAGGCGGCAGGCAGGATGAACATGGAAAGAAGGGGAGCGGTCAGCATCCCGCCAATCATCGGCGCGGCGATACGGCTCATCACCTCCGAGCCCGCACCGTGTCCGATAAGGACGGGAAGGAGGCCGGCGATGATAACCGCGACCGTCATCGCCTTGGGGCGAACCCGCAACAGCGCGCCTTCGCGGATCGCCTCGATAACCTGTTCTCGCGACGGTGACGGTCCCCGTTCGGCGAGCGCGTGCTTCAGATAGATCAGCATAACGACGCCGAACTCTGCGGAGACGCCCGCCAAGGCAATGAACCCGACCCCGGTCGCGACTGACTGGGCATAGCCGAGCAACCACAGGGTCCAGATACCCCCAACAAGGGCAAAGGGCAGGGTCCCCATGACGAGTGCCGCTTCGTCGAGCCGACCGAAGGTAAGATAGAGCAGGAAGAAGATGATCGCGAGCGTCGCCGGAACGACGAGCATAAGCCGGGCTTCGGCGCGTTGCAGATACTCGAATTGTCCCGAATAGGCGATCGACACGCCGGGGCTGAGCCGGACGCCCTTGGCAACCGCACGCTGTAGGTTGGCAACGGTCGAGGCAATGTCGCGATCGCGCACATCGACATAAATCCACGACGATGGTCGGGCGTTCTCGGTTTTGAGCATCGAAGGCCCCTCGGCGATCGAAACCGAAGCTACGGTGCCAAGCGTGATCTGCTGGCCCGATGCTGTGACGATCGGAAGGGTGCGCAGGCCTTCAAGGCTGTCGCGCAGTTCGCGCGGGTAGCGCACGCTGATCGGGTAGCGGGCGAGGCCCTCCACGGTCTCGCCGATGGTTTCACCCCCGATCGCGCCTGACACGATCTCCTGTACGTCGGCGATGTTGAGCCCGTAGCGGGCGGCGGCTGCCCGGTCGATGTCGACGTCGACATAGCGTCCGCCCGTCAGCCGCTCCGCAAGCGCCGAGCTGACGCCCGGCACTGTCTTGGCAACAGCCTCCACCCTTGCGGCGATGCGATCAAGCTCGGCGAGGTTAGCGCCTGAAACCTTCACGCCGATCGGGCTCTTGATGCCCGTAGCGAGCATGTCGATTCGGTTTCGGATCGGGGGAACCCAGACGTTGGTGAGGCCCGGCACACGCACGGTGCGGTCCAACTCTTCTACCAATTTCGCCGGCGTCATACCTTTGCGCCACTGATCGCGCGGCTTGAACTGGATTGTCGTTTCGAACATCTCGAGGGGGGCTGGGTCGGTCGCGGTCTCGGCGCGCCCCGCTTTGCCGAACACGGTTGCGACCTCGGGCACCGTCTTGATGAGCCGATCGGTTCGTTGGAGCAGCTCGGATGCGCTCGCGGCCGAGAGGCCGGGTAATGCCGACGGCATGTAGAGGAGGTCACCCTCATCCATCGCAGGGATGAACTCGCCGCCAAGGCGCGTGAGCGGCCATGCCGTCGTTGCAAGTACCAGCACGGCAATAGCGATCGTCGTCTTCGGTCGCCCCATCACCCAACCAAGCGCGGGCCGGTAGGCGTGCGTCAGCCCGCGATTGATCAGATTATCCTGTTCGGCCGGGATGCGCCCCCGGATCAGCCATCCCATCAAAACCGGGACCAGCGTGACCGACAGGATCGCGGCGGCTGCCATCGAATAGCTCTTGGTGAAGGCAAGGGGGGCGAACAGCCGTCCCTCCTGAGCCTCCAACGTAAACACCGGCACAAATGACAGCGTGATGATAATCAGGCTCAGGAACAGCGCTGGTCCGACCTCAGCCGCGGCCTCGGTGATGACACGCCAGCGCTCCTCGCCAGCCAGCACATGGCCCGGATGATCATGCTCCCAATGCTCGATGCGTTTGTGGGCGTTCTCGATCATGACGATAGCGGCATCCACCATCGCCCCGATCGCGATGGCGATACCCCCTAGCGACATGATGTTCGCGTTAACGCCTTGCACGCGCATTATCAGCAAGGCGGCGAGCACCCCCAAAGGCAGGGTCACGATCGCGACCAGCGCCGATCGGAGGTGCCAGAGGAAAAGGCCGCACACGAGCGCGACCACGATGAACTCCTCGATCAGCTTGCCAGTCAAGTTCTCCACCGCGCGGTCGATCAACTGCGAGCGATCGTAAGTCGTGACGACCGCAACGCCGGGCGGAAGGCTGCGCTTCAAGTCGGCGAGCTTGGCTTTAACCGCCTCGATCGTCTCACGGGCATTCTTCCCCTGGCGGAGAATGACCACCCCACCAGCGACCTCTCCCTCGCCATTCAGCTCGGCGATGCCGCGCCGCATCTCCGGGCCGACCTGAATCGAGGCGACGTCACCCAAGGTCACCGGCACGCCTGCACCGGCGACCCTGAGCGGGATCGCTTGAAAGTCGTTGATCGCTTTCAGATAGCCTGACGCGCGGACCATATACTCCGCCTCGCCAAGCTCCAGCACCGAGCCGCCCGCCTCCTGATTGGCGCGACGGATAGCCTCAACCGCCTGGGCATGGGTAACACCGAACGCCGCTAGCCGGGTGGGATCGAGCAGCACCTGATACTGCTTCACCATACCGCCGATGCTCGCCACCTCGGCGACGCCAGGCAGCGTCTTCAACTCGTAGCGCAGGAACCAATCCTGCAACGATCGGAGCTGGGAGAGATCATGTTGGCCAGTGCGGTCCACGAGAGCATATTCGTAGACCCAGCCCACGCCGGTCGCATCCGGTCCTAACGCGCTGCGCGCGCCCTCCGGCAAGCGACCTTGCACCTGATTGAGGTATTCGAGCACGCGCGAGCGCGCCCAATACAGGTCGGTTCCGTCCTCAAAGAGCACATAGACGAAGCTGTCGCCGAAGAAGGAATAGCCGCGCACGGTCTTGGCGCCGGGAACGGACAGCATGGTCGTAGTCAGCGGGTAGGTGACCTGGTTTTCGACGATCTGCGGCGCCTGGCCCGGCCAGCTCGTGCGAATGATGACCTGGGTGTCGGAAAGGTCGGGCAGCGCGTCCACCGGCGTGGCTCGCATAGCGAACACGCCGGCAATGGACAGCGCCGCGGCGGCCAGGATTACCAGGAAGCGGTTTGCGACGGACCATCGGATGACAGCGGCGATCATTGGCCGCCCTCGCGCGCGATGCGGCGCAGTGTCGGTCCTTCCGTGGGTTGGTCAAAGCCGAACCGCACCCGGTCGCCCTTGCGATAGCCGCGAGCGAGCGCCGGATCGGCAACCCGGAACGTCATCGTCATGGCCGGCCATCCGATCGCCGGCACGGGCTCATGCGATATGGTGACCGAAGTCGGGTCGATCGCCTCGATGCGGCCGACCGTCTCGGCAAGCTGCGGCATGGGCGTGGCGGGCTTGGAGGCCTGCGCTTCGCCCCCAATAGGCCGAGCGTCGAGCCCGGACAGGTTCGCTTCGGAGTCGATCAGGAACTGGCCCGATGAGACGACCTTCTCCCCCTCGGCAAGCCCAGCGAGGATCTCGGTCTTACCGCCACCTTCGGCGCCGATACGAACCTCGGCTGGTCGGAAGCGGCCGCCATCGCTGGCGAGCATAACAAGCGTGCGCCGCCCCGTTCGGATCACCGCCTCGCTTGGCACAAGGAGAGCGTCACGGCTGCTTTGGTTAAGCTGCACGCTGGCGAACATGCCGGGACGCAGCCGTCCGCCGCGATTGTTAAGCTCGACGCGTACGGTGAGGGTGCGGGTAGTGGCCTCGGCCTGAGGCAGGATTGCGCCAATGCGGCCTCTGAAGGTTTCACCTGGAAAGGCCGCCAGCGTGGCGGTCACGGGTGTGCCGACGCGGAGCTGGCCGGCAAGCGCCTCGGGCACGGCCGCGTTTAGCCACACCGTCCCCAGTCCGTTAACCTCGGCAAGGGTCTGGCCCTGAGAGACAGTCATACCTTGCCGGACGCCAAGCGTCTTGATTACCCCGGCGACCGGGGTGCGAATGGTCGTATTCCCGCCATTGGCACCGGTCATGCCGAGAAGCACCATCCTTCGCCTTGCGGCTCGCGTGAGCGCGGCGTCACCCGTGCGGCGGACCGCTTCATACTCGGTCTGTGCGCCCGCCCATTCGGGGACAAAGAGATCGGCGAGCGGAGCGCCGGCAGGCACGACATCGCCCGGTGCGCGCGCGTAAACGCGCTGGACGAAGCCACCACTGCGCGCCTGAACAACGGCGACGTTGCGCTCGTTGAACTCGATGCTGCCGGTCGCAGAGGCTGCGTTGGAGAGCGCCCCGCGTTCAACAGCGACAATGCGGGCGCCGAGCCTCTGAAGGCCCGCGGGATCGATGGTCACGCCGGGGGAGGCAGGGGAGCCGCCCTCATCAGCGTAGCGCGGGATCAGCTTCATCCCCATCGACGAGGTTCCCGGCCCGTCGTGGCGCTCTGCCGGGATCATCGGATCATACCAGTAGAGGATCTTGCGCTGCGCAGCGCCGGGTGCCTCCGCCTCAGGCGCAGTGTGCGTTCCAAGCCCTGCGATCCCGTACCCTACCCCTCCGGCGACGATCGTCAGCACGGCCGCTGCAGCCAGGATGCGCGCGCGGGTCAATGTTATCGTGCTCATTGAGTGTCGCTCCCGAAGGTGATGGTGAGGCGCACAGCGTCGCGTGCGACCTCCGCTTCTCGGTCGAGCGCAGCCAGCTCGGCGTCAGCGAGTGCCGTCTTGGCCTCGATGACGTCCGTCAGGCCGGCACGCCCAGCCGAATAGCTGGCCGTCTCCAACTCGGCACGCTTGCGCGCCAAGGGGACCAAGGTGTTGCGGGCGCGCATCCACTGCTCGTGGTGCATCACGTGGTCGGCAAGGCCTGCCTCCAGGTTGGCTGCCAGTTCTCGGCGCGCATCTTCGCGTTCCGCATCGGCCTGGGCAGCGGCAGACTGACGGGCCGCGATACGAGGATCTTGGCGGGACCGTGCGAACAGCGGAAGGGTCATTGAAACGCCGGCCGAAACCATATCGCCATAGCGTGGGTCACGTCGCTGATAGGCAACCTCGAACCCCCAATCGGGCCGCTTTTCCGCCCGCGCTGCGGCGACATCTGCCTGGGCGCGGCTGACACCGGCCTCGGCCGCAAGAATGTCTGGGTGTCGATCGAACGCCGCCCGCAGCGTGGCAGGCGCAAGGTCCAGCGCCGGAATGTCGCCCGCCGTTTCAGGCGCCTGGACCCCGGTCCACCGCGTTAACATGGCGCGGGCGCGAGCAACCGCGGAAACCAGTTCAGCCCTGCGATCCTCCAAGGTGGCGATCGCCTGATCCACTGCCAGAGTCTGTGCTGGCCTTGCTGCTCCCGAGGCTGCAGCCGTTCGGGCTGCAGCCGGCAGCGCGCGAAGCGCGCCAAGCGCTTCGTCCATGGCTCGAAGGCGACGCTCGGCATAAGCGAGGTCGACCCATGCCGATCCTGCGCCGAGCCTGATCTGGCGGAGTCTGGACGCCTGTGATGCCTCAGCAGTCGTTATGGCCGCTCTGGCCTGGGCCTGAGCGGCATGGCGCTTTGCCAGATTGGGCACGTCCTGCTGAACGCCGACACGCCCCATCGTCATGCTATCGCCGTTGAGCGTGTACGCCGGCGGCCCTGACACAGGAAAGTTGTCCAGCCCGAAGGAGAGCCGGGGGTCAGGGAGGCTGCCGGCGGCGCGTGCGTCCGCGCTTGCGGCGGCGATCCCCGCCCGTGTTGCCGCGGCACCCGGTGCACTGGCAACCGCTTGGCGGACCGCTTGCTCGTAGGTCAGCGGTTCCGCATGAGCAGCGCTCGTTATGAGAGCCGCCAGCGGCACCATGTAGGATGCGCGCATCCCTCATTCCTCCATGTCATGATCGCGGCAGAACCGGGACGGCGCACTTATACGGCAATCCGTCCCGGGACTTTGCGGCTGTTCGAGCGCTCCGGATTAACCGGAGTGGCTGCCATTCATCGACATGCAGGTGTCAGACGCCTGCTTCATCATCGCGCAGTCGCACGCGGTGGTCTGGGCAGCGTCCGCGACCCACACCCGGCGAGGTGCGGGAACCGGCGCCCGCGGGCCATACGACGGTCCTGAGCGCCACTCCCAATGCCCGGCCTGCTTCTGATTTTCAGCGTTGATCGGCGAAGCCGAAGCGGATGACACAGCAACGATAGCGGCGAGCGCCGCAAATACGATCTTCTTCATGGTAGATATTCCGTTCTGATAAGGTGCCTAGACGGGTTCTGAAGCCGCTTTCGGCTAGCCGGAAGCGAGCAGAACCCATTTCAGAATCAGATCAGACGGTAGGGGGCTCCGGTTCAGGAGCAACGTCGAGTCCAGCAAGCACGGGCGAGGTGGGCCAGCTTACAGCAAGACGCGGAGAATAAGCGCGCTCCGTCAGCGGCCGCGGCTCCTCAAAGGTCATCGGAATGGTACAGCCCATCTGAGCGATGCACGCAAGCGTCAGTCCCTTGCAGGGCTGCTTGGGCGACTGCTTCTGTGAAGCTGCCATCTCCGAGCAATCCATTCCGGTCGGCATGGTATGACTCGCTTCCATTGTCGGAGCGAGCGTCGGCCCAGCGGCAAGCGCCACCCCTTGGCCGAACAGGCCAAGAAGCGCTCCAAGCAACAGCAGCAGGGATAGCCGACGTTTCAGCACGAGATTTTTATCGATTGGAACATTTTAAAAGTCAATGAACTCACGAGTTGTGGTGAGCATACAGGCGACGCCAACCCGGCCCGAATGCAATAACGTCGTAGGGTTGTCCTTTCACGCCAGCTACTTCCATGCCCGGCGAACCGAGCGGCATTCCCGCAACTGCCAAGCCACGCACACCTTTCGGGTGTTGTGCCAGCACCCGCTTCATGTCGGCTATCGGAACGTGCCCCTCGAACGCCATCCCGTCGATAATAGCGGTATGGCAGGACGCAAGCTGAGCCGGCACGCCAACGCGGCGCTGGAAGGCGGCTCGATTGGCGTCGTCGACGATCTGCACCTTGCGGCCGAACTGCTGGCGGACCTGAGCCGCCCATTTCTCGCAACAACCACACCCAGGATCGCGATGCATGGCGATGTCGGCTGCCGCCGACGCTACGGCCGGGATCGTCATCAACACGGCGGCGAGAGCGCCACGAAAACCAGATTTCATAGAGTCAGCTCCAGATTGCTTAGCCCCGCCCTGTCGGGGGGATTTGGGGGACTGACAGGGCGGGGCAGCGCCTTACTGCGGGCGCTTGCCATGCTTGCGGAGCCACGCCTGTAGCTCGGCAATGTCCTTTTCCTGCTTCGTGATCGTCATCTGCGCCATGCGCTTCGTCTCGGCGTCGCTCGCTTCCCGAACCGCGACGCGCGACATGGCGATCGCGCCGCGATGATGCTCGATCATCTTGCGGGTCCACATTTCGGCCGCGTCGCCCTGTTTGGCGGCCATCATCTTCTGATGCATGTCCATCTCGGCCTGGCCGTAGGGGTTGCCGGCCATCATCCGGGACATGTCGTCGTGGTTCATGCCCTGCATGGAGCCGTGATCCATGCCCTGCATACCCCCGCCTTGCTGCGCGAGCGCGGGCGTAGCGATAAGTGCCAAAGCTGCTAAAGTCGGTGCGAAGCGCATTGTCGATCTCCTTGGGTCCTAAGGGTTCTACGCGTGCGGGGCGTCGACCCCTCAGGCGAGTCGTTAGAACGCGCGAGATAATGGCGAGAAACGGCACTTTATTTCTGAGGGATGTGCTTCCGCACCGCGTATCTTTACACCCCGCTACGTCCGCTCTCGCCGCGTGCCCCGTCCAGTTAGACAGGGCCATCCGCTCGTGGCCGCCCGGCCAGGCGGCCAAAGCTTGGGCGCGCAAAGGCGCTACAGTCCTCCCTCAGCGGATCGGTTGGAGCGTGTTGATGCCGGCGCTCTCGTCTGTCTCGGGCGGAGGCGGGGCAACGCCCTTATCGCGATAGGAGGGCAAGTCGGGCGCACCGTCTGGCATTGGGTGAGCTTCAAGCTGCGCGATCAGACGGTTCATTTCGGTGATCTCGCGGACCTGAGCATCAATGATGCCATCGGCGAGCTTGCGGACCTCGGGATTTTTGATGTGAGCGCGCTCGCTGGTGAGGATCGCGATCGAGTGGTGTGGGATCATCGCCTTCATGTAGGACACGTCGCTCACCGTCTCCTGGCTGCGGACAAGCCAGAGCGCGAGCGCGAACACGACGACGCTGCCGCCTAGAATAGCCGCGTTCACGGTCTTGTTCTTGTACATTGACCACATGAAGCCGAGCATGATGACAGCCATTGTCGCACCCATAACGAACGCCATCCAAAAGCGCGTCTGGCTGAACTCGATATGCCCTAGCGCATAGACGTTCACGTACATGAGCCCGAACATGACCGCGGTCGACGTCGCGATCATCGCCGCGAACCGGCCGTAGCCCATGCCCATGCCCATGCCCATGTTCATCTTGCCCTTGTGATCGTCCATCATGCGCTCTCCTGTTGAAAGGTGCGTCGCCCCACGACGCTCCGACGCCGCCGTTTGGGCCATCTCATGTAGAGGAGGACCGCCCCGCCCAGCCAAAGAGCGAGCCCGCCGATCGCGAAGGCGAGCAGCCAGGGCGTGTTGAAGTTCTCGTGGTTCTGCCAATCCATGATGTGGAGGCCCCAAAAGAAGTCGTAGAGCCGCCACGTCCCCGTTCTCACCGCCGCGATCCGGCCGGTGTCGGCCGCCACGAACACGCGGGTGGAATCGGGGTCGGCGAACGCCACCCGCCATGCGGGAAGGGCGCCTCGGTATTCGGCACTCGGGCGGTCGATCCGCTCCACGGCCGCCGCCGGTCGCCCGCCGCCGCGCCAAGCGGCGCGCGCGACCGCCTCCGCTTCCGCCGCGGTCGGGCTAGGCAGCGCCGCGCCCGTTCTGGCGTTAAACAGGCGCGTGCCGTTCGCGCTCGTGACTTCCGCGACCGGACGGCCGAGCCACATACGATAGGTCACGGTCTCAATCGGTGCGGCCGACGCGGCGGCGATCGCCGATGGCGGCGCAAGCGGGACGCCGCTGGGCAGGGTCGCGACTGCTTTCCGGCTCACCAGATGATCGCCATGCACGCGGTCGATCGGCAGAAAGCTCATCAAAGCGCCGCTCGCGAACCACAGCAGAAGCTGCGCGCCGATGATGATCGCAAGCCATTTGTGCGTGCGGCTCGCGAGAAGGTGCAGCCGCAACTTTGCGCTTTTCAGAACCGGACCTCCGTCAATCGATCTCGCGGGCGTTACTTCATGCCCGGCATGTCCTTCATCATCTCGTCATGGTCTGCCGGCGCGCTCGCGACCAATGCCTTATACTGCTCGGGCGTCATGCCTGGGAGCTTGCGGACGAACGCGACCATACCCCAAATCAGGGGGTCGGGATGCGTCTTGCCCCATGCCGGCATGGCGCTGAGCTTCACGCCGTGCTTGATGATCCAGAATTGCTGCGCCGGCGTGAGGTCCTGGGCGCGAGCGAGTTCCGGCGCCTGCGGATAGAGGCCCTGGCTCATCTCGGATTTCTCGACGCCAGGGCCAAGATGGCACCCTGAGCACATTTCCCCGTATAGTCCGGCGCCGACCGAAACGCGCTGTGCCGACGCAAGGTCGGCTGGGGGCGTGATGCCTCTCGCGTGCGCCTGGATCGACCGATCGCGCAGGCGTTCGAGCACCGAATAGACGGCTGGCGTGTGCGGCTCGTCGGCCGCGATGTTATAGACGCCAAGGTAGATGAATGCGGCTGCGCCCAAGGCGACGAGAACCGTCAATAGGGCGACAAAGGGCAAGCTCGGCAGGTGTCGGCGCACCGTCCCCGATCTGTTTCGTTCCATTGCGCCCTCTCTCAGAAAGCCGGCTTGGTACGCGGGCGGGCAGCACGGCGACGCTGCGGTGGCGCGCTCAGAACCACATGCGGATGCCGGCGACGACACTGCGGGACGTGGCCTTGTCGCCATCTGCCCGGGCGAAGCGCGCGGTATCGCCGAACCGACGGTCCCACGACACGCCGATGTAGGGCGCGAACTCGCGCCTAATCTCGTAGCGAAGCCTAAGCCCCAGCTCGGCATTGGAGAGGCCCGATCCGATCCGATTTTCCGGAACGTCCTGCGCCGCGAAGTTGAGCTCGGCGCGCGGTTGCAGGACCAGCCGCTGGGTGATGCGTTGATCGTAATAGCCCTCCAGCCGCCCAAGCACGTCGCCCTTGTTCGACAGGAACAGCGCGCCCTCCAGCTCGAAGAAGCCTGGCGCCAGTCCCTCGAATCCTACGGTCGCATAGGTGCGCTTCGGGGACGGCCCTAAGTCCTGACGGACGCCGGCCTGTAGGTTGAAATAGGGGCCGATCGCCCGGCTGTAGAGCGCCTGCACCTCGGCGCTCTCGACGCCCTCGCGGAACGCTCCCTCGCCCTCGGTCTTGACGAACAGGCGATTGATGTCCCCGCCGAACCATGCCTCGCCATCCCAGCGATAGCCGTCGCGGCCGTTGCGAAACTGATACTCGGCAAGGTTCAACAGCACCTGATTGAAGTTCTGACCACCGTGATGCTGCTGAAGGTGGTGGCGACCCATCGCCATCGCGTCTGCGCCATAGACGCTATCGGCCGCATGGTCGGTCGGGAGGGGCGGGGCCGGTTCGTTCCCTGCGGCAAGCGCGGTCCCGGTCTGCTGCACGCCCTCCGTCGCCATGCCGGGCATTCCGGCCATGCCGGGCATTCCCGACATGTCGTGGCCGCTGCCCTGGTCCGCCGGCATGTTCATGCCCGGCATGGCCGAATGATCCATGCCCTGCATCGGCTGCTGCGCGCCCTGAGCGGGCGTCTGGCTGCTTCCGGGCATCTGCATTCCCGGCATCGCCTGCATGTCGTGCTGACCGCCCTGCAGCGCGGCCTCATCCATCCCGGGCATGGTCGAATGATCCATGCCCGGCATGGTCCCGTGATCCATACCCTTCCTACCGGCAATCGGGGCAGCGTTCCGCTTGGCCGGAGCCGCTTCCCGCTTCGCGGCTGCTGGCTTGGCCTTCG
The DNA here is from genome assembly GCF_001557395.1 of Sphingomonas sp. CCH5-D11. Lineage (NCBI taxonomy): Bacteria > Pseudomonadati > Pseudomonadota > Alphaproteobacteria > Sphingomonadales > Sphingomonadaceae > Sphingomonas > Sphingomonas sp. CCH5-D11. Next base: position 84,525 of record NZ_LSKH01000308.1, read on the forward strand.
TCGCGGGCTTTGCTGCCGGCTTCTTCTTGGCCGGCATCGGCATCGTCATCCCCGGCATAGAGCCGTGTTCCATGCCCTGCATCGACTGAGCGGCGACGGGAGTTGCCATTTCGAGCATGGTGGCGGCGGCGAACGCCGCTATCAGCCGCCTCATGCCGCTGCTCCTTCAAGCGGCCGAACCGTCACGACCCGCATCATGCCCGCGGTCATGTGATAGAGATTATGGCAGTGGAACGCCCAATCGCCCGGCGCGTCGGCGGTCAGGTCGAAGGTCATCTTGCCTCCGGGCGGCACGTTGACCGTGTGCTTCCTCGGCGCATGGTCGCCGTGCCCCGTCACCAGCTCGAAGAAGTGGCCGTGGAGGTGGATCGGGTGGGGCATCATCGTGTCGTTCACCAACGTAATCCGCGCCCGCTCACCGTTGCGGAACGGGATCGGGTCGGCCGGGTCGCTGAGCTTCTGACCGTCGAAGCCCCACATGTAGCGTTCCATGTTGCCCGTCAGATGGATCTCGAACTGACGTGACGGCGCGCGCACGTCCGGGTTGGGCTGAAGCGCAACGAGGTCGCGATAGGTAAGGACGCGGTGGTCGACGTCCTCCAGCCCTTGGGGAGGTTCGCCGCTGCGATCCGTGGGGGAGGGCGAGATGGTCTGAACGCCTGGCCCCATCTTGACTCCCGGCGCATTCTTCGGGTCGCGCATGTTCATGCTCATCCCGCCGCCTGAGCCGTGGTCCATGCCGGCCATCCCGCCAGCCTGGCCGGACCCGCCCTGCATCGCGCTATGGTCCATGCCGGCCATGCTGCCGCCGCTCATCTGGCCGTGATCCATGCCGGCACCGCCCGCCGCCATCTGGCTGTGATCCATCCCCGGCATGGCAGCGCTGCCCATTTGGCTGTGGTCCATGCCGGACATCCCCGCCATTGCGGCGCCGACCGCGACGGTTCCGTGATCGGTCGGTCCCTTCCAGCCGGTCAGCTTCCACAAGTTGCGCGAGGCATTCTGCATGACGGTCGGATCGAGCCCGCGCTTCGCGACCGGCCCTTTATCCTTCATGCCGGACATGCCCTCCATGCCGGACATGCCCTGCATCCCGCCCATGCTGCTCATGTCCATGCCCATGTCGGTCATGGTCAGCAGCGTGCGCGGGCGGAGCGGCGGAACCGGCGCGATCATGCCTTCACGCGGAGCAAGCGTCGCACGCCCCATGCCGGAACGGTCGATCGCCTCGGAAACGAAGCTATAGGCCCGATCCTCGGGCGTCACGATCACGTCGAAGGTCTCGGCGACGCCGATCTGGAATTCGTCCACCTTGACCGGGCGCACATTCTGCCCGTCGGCCTGCACGACGGTCATCGGCAGGTTGGGAATGCGGACGTTGAAATTGGTCTGGGCTGCGGCGTTGATGATCCGCAAGCGGACCCGCTCGCCCGCTTTGAACAGCCCCGTCCAATTGTCATACGGCCCGTAGCCATTCACCAGGAAGGTGTAGGTCGATCCGGTGACGTCGGCGATGTCGGCGGGGTCCATCCGCATCTTGCCCCAGTCGATGCGGTCCTTGAGGGGCATTTCGCGACCCGCAAGCAAGCCAGCGAGGGTCGGCCGCTGATAGTTGAAGTAGGCGCCGCCCATCTGCTTTAGCTTGCGGAAAATCTGCTCGCCTGTCATCTGGCTATGGTCGGACAGCACGATCACATGCTCGCGGTCGAATGCGATCGGGTCGGTGCCTGCCGGATCGATCACGATCGGCCCGTAGAGGCCGCCCTGCTCTTGCTCGCCGGAATGGCTGTGATACCAATAGGTGCCCGACTGGATGATCGGGAACTCGTAAACGAAGGTCGAGCGCGCCTTGATGCCGGGGAAGCTGATCCCGGGCACGCCGTCCATCGCGAAGGGCACGAGCAGCCCGTGCCAGTGGATCGAGCTGTCCTCGTCGAGATTGTTGGTGACGGACAGGCGGACCTTCTGCCCCTCCTTCAAGCGAATGAGCGGAGCCGGCACCGTGCCGTTGACGCCGATTGCTGGCGTTGACTTGCCATCGACGGGAAGTTTGAAACTGTCGATCGTCAACGCGATGTCGGTTCCCGAAACAGTCGGGAGCGGCTCGACAATGCCGCGGGAGAGGGGCTGCGCCCACGCAGGCATATAAGCTGAAAGCGCCAGCCCGCCGCCCGTCAGGGCGGCGCCGCGTAGTACCTGGCGACGGTCGATAGTGCGGCTCATGCGATGCTCAAGCTCTCGATCAGAAATGTCCATCTAATCTTGATACGCAACGCGCTCACATAGCCCTCAACCTTTGTGAAAAACGACGCACGCTGATCGGCATCCGGGTCACTCGACACGGGGGCTGCGACTGGCGAGTAGCCTGGAAGTCAAAAACGAACGCACGGTCCCTGTGTGCCTCTCGGTAAATCGCGCAAAGACCCAGCACACGACAATGGCCAATGCGAGCGCTCCTCCCATAAGGAGGATGTTGGCTGCGGTCGGGGGCATCCGCTCGGAACTGAGCAGCATAGCCGCCGCGAACGCGATCACTGGAAAATGCAGAGCATAAAGCGAGAAGCTGGCCTGCGCGCCATAGGCAGCTAGCGGCTGCAGCCAGCGGGGGGCAGGCGGATCGACCAGCAGCAGCACATAGAGAAAAAGCGCGAATGTCGCTGCCAGCGCCAATTCCAGATATGCCAGGCCGATAATTCGTACAGCGATCAGCATCAAGGTCAGGGCGGCGCTGGCAACGCTCAACCAGATGCCGCGAAGCGGGGGGCGGCGGTCCTCATCGGTTCGCACACGAGTTGCCCGGTAAAGCGCGGCACCGCAAAGCCAGCAGCCAAAGCCGATCACCATATGCGGTACGATCCACGCAAGGCCGATCGCTAGTAGAAACGGTGAAATACGGCGTGTGCGCCAGCTAACGATGATGGCCGGAAACCAGATATAGAACCAGAACTCGTAGGCCAGACTCCAAAGCGGACCATTTGTGCCGAATGGTGCGACCACAATGCCTTGCAAGAAAAAGATATTGCCGAGCAATACGCGCCAACTGAGCGCATCACCGACGTTCCTGCGGAGCACGTAGGTATCGGTCGCACCGCTGTGTGTTGTTGACTCGATGCCAACAAGGGCAATCGCGTCGAGCACACCGCCGATCGCCAGCGCGGGCAACAGGACCACCAGCAACCGGGCGAGCCGGTCGATCAGGTAATTCGGCCATCGCCAGCCCACCACGACCCGGCGCTCGACGCTGCGAGTGATCCAATAGCCGCTCAAAACAAAAAACAGGATGACGCTTGCATGTGCATAGCCAGCGAGAAAATACGCGGCTGCAGCCAAGACCGATGTTTGGCCGGAATAATCTTCGATCAACAGATACCATGCATGCGCGAACGCGACGATGATCGCGAGCGCGCCGCGCATGGCATCCATCGCCACAAAGGCACCATGATCCGGCTCCGGGTCATCGCGCCCAGAGTTAATCGACTTGCCGTCGTCGCGACGCGCGTCCTGTGTATCCCCCATATCCGGAATACGCAGATCGACCACGCATCCCTCGCGCCGCCTGATTCCGTCAGAGGACTGCGGCAATCGCCTTACATTAGCGATGCCGCTAGTTTCTGACGGGCACGGTAGAGGCGCGTTTCCACCGCCTTTTCGCTAATCGATAGAACGGCCGCGGTCTCAGCTTGGCTAAGCCCTTCGATGGTTCGCAACACCAAAGGCTCCTTCAGCGTGGCAGGAAGGCCGGCGATGGCCCGTGTCACGCGGTCCAACTCCTGCCGATCGCCGGTCGCATCATCGGCCCCCACCTGGTCGTCAACAACCGCCTCGGCCTCGGGGCCGATCGGCGTCGCGAACGACAGGAAACGGCGAACCGTCCGCTTACGTCCCCAATCGCGGCACTTGTTGATCGCGATCGTGGACAGCCACGCACGCATCGAACGCTGGCCATCGTAGCGAGGCATGGCTTGATGGGCTGCGACAAACGTTTCCTGTAGCAGGTCCAGCGCCTCGTCGGTTTCACCGACGCAGGCTCGCACCACGCGGAAAACGGATTGGCGATGACGGCGCATGATCTCGGCGAAGGCGGCTTCCCGCCCCGCGATGCTGAGCGTCGCAAGCTCACCCTCGGAAAGTGCCGTCCAATCGAAGCTCACTCGCCAGAACTCACCGGGCGTCGTCGGTGAGCGCCTTCACCACCGCCTGGTCGAACTGCCCAGTCTGATTGGGCCGGAGAAGCTCTCGCATGGCAAATATGTGCGCGAGCGTCGCCTTCTGTAGCTCGCCCATGACCGCGTGGCTGCGATCGACCGCCGCGGCGACACGGGGGCCGTTGCCGTGCTCGGCTTCGATCGCCTCCGCCAGCCTTGCATTATCGGCTCTCAACTCAAGCTCGAAGGCGCGACGCTGCACCGCAAACCGCTGTTCCAACACCTCAAGGCGAGCCTGCTGGTTTGCGTCCAGCGCCAGCTTGTGATGCAGCACGTCGTGCAATTCTGCCCCAGGCTGTGCTTTCGGCGGGAGAAGCGCCCGTCCGACGAACACACCGCCGATCGCGGCCATGAAGCACGCGATGACGCAGAGTACCAAGCGGGTGCGGCCGCTCATGGCGCGCCGACGAGCAAGGTCGAGGGCGCGAGCGGCGACACTGGTCCGAGCGGAGATAGCGTCGAGGCCGCGCTAGCCTCTTTTGCCGGCACGCCCGCGCCGACAATCCCCATGACGAGCGCAAACGCGATCGTCATGGCCCCTAGGCCCATGCCGGTGCGGGCGGCTGGTCGCGCAGCAATGCGCGCGAGCACCCTGGCTTCGATTCCATCGAGGCTCGCGGGCACCGGGGCCCGCGCCAGCCTCGTCAATACTGCGTCGAGGTCGTTCATGTCGTTCACTCCGTCCCCTTAGCATGGATTACGCAAGCGCTGCTCTCATCCCTCACCAAATGTCTTTGAGGGATGGTCGAACGGGGCGCGTAATGAAGGACAGGAACCTCCTGTTGAAAGGCCCCTCTATGCGTCGCTTATCTGTTCTGACTGCTGCTGCTGCCGCTCTAACGTTCGCCGGCACAGCCTACGCGCATCCCAAACTGGTTTCCGCCAGCCCGGCCGCTAACGCGACGGTCGCCAAGCCCGCTCGCCTCGAGCTGCGTTTCAGCGAAAAGCTCGTGCCAGCCTTCTCCAAGGCTGATCTGATCATGGCCGCCATGCCCGGTATGCCGGAGATGAAGATCGCCAGCACCGCAGCACTTGCCTCCGATGGCAAGACCCTCGTCGTCACACCGAAGGCGCCGCTCCACTCGGGGCGCTACAATGTCGCCTGGAATGTCGTCTCGACCGACACGCACAAGATCGCCGGTACTTATACCTTCACAGTGAAGTAAGGCGATGGGGGACTGGTGGCTGATCGGTGTCCGCTTTGCGCTTTACCTGACGCTGGCGGCGCTGTTTGGCCTTTCCGCATTCGGCCTCTATGGGCTGCGGGCAGGCGAGCGCGGCGACGCGCTCGCGTTGCGCCCGTGGCTCGTCGTGAGCGCGGCGCTCGCCCTCATCTTTTCGGCCGTTTGGGTCGTGCTGATGGTCTCCTCGATGGCGGGAACGCCAGCTTGGCCGGTCGACCAAGAAGCGGTCGGCGCCCTACTCACGGGCTCAGCGATCGGGGTGGCCTGGAAGCTCCGAATGGTCGTGCTCGCCCTGGCGGCACTGGCCGCCATGCTCGCCGGTGGTCGGGGCGCTTGGCTAGGCATCGTCGCCCTATGCTCGGCTGTCGCGCTCGGGACGCTGGCATGGACGGGGCACGGGGCAATGGACGAGGCCGCGATGGGCTGGGTCCATCTTGCCGCTGATATTCTCCACCTAATCGCCTCGGGTGCCTGGGTCGGCGCGCTGCTTGGATTGATCCTTCTCGTCTCCCGGCCTGCCGCACGCGTTGACGCGGCGCATCTCGGGCTGACGCACCGCGCGCTCCATGGGTTCGGGACAGTGGGAACGGTTGTGGTCGGCACGATCGTCGTCACCGGCCTGGTCAACGGTTGGATGCTGGTCGGGATCGGCAACGTCACCGCGCTCGCGGCGACCCTCTATGGTCAGCTCCTCCTCGCCAAGCTGGCGCTGTTCGTCGCCATGCTGGGTCTCGCCTCGCTCAACCGTTTCCGGCTGACGCCGGCATTCGAGCGGTCGATCGCCGCTTCCGATCATGGGCGCGCACTCGGCGCGCTGCGGACAAGCCTCGCGGTCGAGACGGCCTGCGTCGTTGCGATCCTCGGGCTCGTTGCCTGGCTGGGCACGCTCTCCCCGCCTGCCTCGGCGATGTGATGCGCGTCCGGGGAGCCCTCGCGTTCCCCGGCCCGACAGGCGCTTGCGCCTGATGGATCAATCCCTCCTTCTCGACGAGACGGGCAGGATGCTGGTCGTAGTCGGCCTGATCTGCGTGGTGCTGCTCGTGCCGATGATGATCGTCGGGCTGATTATCAGCATCATTCAGGCCGCCACCTCGATCAGCGAACAGACGCTGAGTTTCGTCCCCAAGCTCATCGCCCTGGGCGTCTGCCTGATCGTGTTCGGGAGCGCCGCAGCCGAGCTGCTGACGAAGTTTACTGGCGAGCTGTTCGACGTGATCGCGCGGATGGGGCACTAGCAACGCGGCGCCCGGTGCGCGGGCGGCCGACCGCCCGCGCTAGCGGGTGGTCAGGCCGCCATCTTCTCGCACGCCTCGGCACAACGCAGGCAGGCTTGGACACAATCCTCCATGCCGTCGAGCCCCTGGCAGCTCTGCGCGCACGCACGGCAAATCTCGGCGCACTCGCGGCAGATATGACGGTGATGCTCGGAGCCGCGGGCCATGAAGTCCAGCGCGACCGAGCATATCTGCGCGCAGTCGAGCATGATCTTGATGTGCTGCGGCTCGGCGTGGCGGCCGCCTGCTTCCAAGCAATGGTTCACTGCCATCGACAGGCAGGTCACATGGCATTGGTGGCAGGCGTCCATGCACTCCTGCATCTCGGCGCTCATCTGATGGTGCATCGTTCGTCCTTCCATTGGCCCCGCCCATTTGTAGATACGCGGCGCAGCGCTCGATCCCTTGTCGAGCGCGCCGGAAGAGCGTCGTCACATCGTCCAACGGCCTCCGATCGTCGCCACGATGATCCCGGCGCCAAGCGCGAGCAGTGTCAGCACGGCCATCGCGACGATCTGCGCCGACGTCGCGCTTGGACCATCGGCCATACCTGCCATGCCGGCCATCGTCCCATGTTCCATTCCGGGCATGGGGGCGGCGCCGGCCTTTTCGGCCGCCATGTCGTGCCCGCCATGCCCGAGCGCACGCACCGTGCCCATGCCGTGCTTCAAGCGGACACCGACGAGCCATAGGTTGACCGGGTAGGCGACAGCGAAGCCGACGAGCGTGGCGAGCGACATGACGCCCCAGAAGCGAAGCGAGCTGGCGTGCATCGCCGCCATGTCCCGGCTCATCAACACCACCATCGTCGGAATCATCCCGGCCATGACCGCATTCATCGACAACCATTCGGGGATGAAGGACGCGCGAAGCGCTCCCCAATAGGAGCCGCCCGCCATGTCGCGCATGAACAGCGCCTGGAAGATGAGAAGGCCGAAGCCGAAGCCGAAAACATATTCTGCGATCACATCCTGCCACATCGGCAGGCCGAGCGCGGTCGTGAGCGCCGCCGCCACGATGATGCCGGTGGCGTCGCCGGCTATGCAATGGATCGAGGAGCCGAACGCCTGCTTCCAAAGCGGCCGAACGAAGTTCTCGTGCCGCTGCGCCGCCGGCTCCTGGCACGACAGGACATAGGCCGCCGCCATCACCGGGCCGCCATAGAGCGTGACCAACAGCCAGCCCCACTTCATCACCTTCAGCTCGGGATTGCGGGTGAACGCATTCCACGCGACGTAGGCGACGGACAGCGCGGTCAGCACGAACCAAACGATCAACAGCGGATCGAGCCAGGGAACCGGGGAAGACATCGTCACGGCGGTTCTCCTCTACTGCTAGAGGATACGTGGCCCCCGATCTTACCCCTTAGCGAGGGCGGCTTATGCGAGCTTGCTGGCGATCGCCTTTATCGCTTTCAGCCCCGATCCGAACCGGCCGATCGCCTCGCGGTTCTTCTCCAGCTCGCCATAGGGGAGGTAGGATATGTCGAGGTCGGCGACGCGGCTGAACGCGGGCCGCTGCAACTGCGCGCGAACGTCCGCCTCGCGCGCGTCGGGCGCGACAAGGAACAGCCCCGCGGTCGCGTGAAGGTCGCTGCCGCTGAGCGCTAGATCGAGCATCCTGACGATGCCCGAATAGATCGACGTCGAATGCTCCACCTCGAACGCCGCCGCGACGTGATCGCCGTCCCGCTCAAGCCACAACACGTCAATCAACCGGATGGAGTCCGCGCCCTTCGAGGTCGCAATCGTGTCGGGCAGGCGCTCAAGGCATCCCGCTCCCAAGGCCGATCCGTTGAAGGACCGGCTGCGATCGTTCGCCGCAATCCACACGTCGTAGCCGAGCGCCAGCCCTAGATCGCGAAGCCACGCCTGGATCTCGGTATGGGTGCGCTCGTTCTCCCCCTCCGCCATCGCGGCCTTGCTGAGCGTGCGCGCTTCCTCGCGGGCCGCCTCAAGCCGCTGGCCCCACGTCGTCAACGCCGCTCCGCTCCCGTCGAGCGGAGGGGCGGGGTAGCGGTCGGACCCTACATCGAACAACAAGCCCCCGATCGCGCCAAGGTCGTTCGACAGCAGGTCGCGATGCCGGTCGTTCAGGTCGAGGATGCCGGTTCGCATCGCCAGGAAGTGCTCCCAGCTCCCCAGCTTGACGTTTGCTCCGGTCAGCGCGTTGTAGCCCTTCACGATCGCAGTGTTGAAGGGCGGCACAAGCGTCGGATGAAGGAAGTAGAGGAGGTTCGCGACCGCTGGCCCGAGCCCCTTGATCTTCAAGCGGTCGATCGCGTGGATATGGCCGATGATCTCCTCGGCCGTATCGCAGCACGAACAGGCGTCGAGCAGCCGGCCGAACGCGCGTTGGTTCTCCGAGCTCTCGTAAATGTCGGGGATGCGGAGCTTAGGCTTCCACAAAAAGGCGTGATCCGCGCCTTTGAAGATTTGCCGCTGTTCGGCGACGGAGTGGACGACGGTTTCGAGCGATGATCCCCGATAGGCGACGCCGAACGTGCCGCGCTCGATCTCGCCGACCACCTGGGTGATTCCGCGCCGGATCGAACGGAAGTTCTTCAACCGCTCGTCCCAGAGGAACCAACTCCGATAGGTCGCGCTCGGATCGTCCCGCCAGCGGGAAATCAGGCGACGGACAAGCCCGTCATGGTTGTCGCCTGTGGAGAGGGTATCGATCTGCGCCGCCATATGTCCCCGTTTTGCCCGGCCCGTGCTAGCGAGCCGGAATATAGACCTAAGCCGCGGTCCTCATGGCGTCGAGAGTTTCGGGCTTGTCGCAGTCTTGTGAGGGCAATGCAGCCCAGCCGCGTAGATTCAGCATACACGCCATGTCGATAGTGCCTTGACCCTGACACGGTGTCAGACCTTACATGCTCTCGGGTCGAAGGAGTCTCGCCATGAACGACCCTCAATCCCATTCCCACGCCGGGGGCTGCGGCTGCTCGAAGCCCACGCCCGCGCCCAAACCGGCTCGTGCTGCTGCGCCCTCGTCCTGTTGCGGGGGCGGCTCAGCCGCACCGGCTCCCGTCGAGCACCATCACGCCAAGCCGGGGGGCTGCTACTCGGGCGGCAAGGCAGGAGATACCGCCGAAATGGTCAAAGACCCTGTGTGCGGCATGATGGTCGATCCCGTGAAATCACGGCATCATGCCGAGCATGAGGGGCGCGATTTTTACTTTTGCAGTGCCGGCTGTCGGGCCAAGTTCATCGCCGATCCCGATGCTTTCCTCGGCGCGCACGCTGGGCATCATCATGGCGACGCCGCGGCGACCGTAAAGGACCCGGTGTGCGGGATGACGGTCGATCCGGCGAAAACGGCGCACCATGCCGAGCACGACGGCCACGCCTATTATTTCTGTAGCGCGGGGTGCCGGGCGAAGTTCGTCGCCAACCCTGACGCTTATCTGAGCGGCAAGCCGCGTCCTGAGCCGATGGCGACGCCGGGTGCGATGTGGACGTGCCCGATGCACCCGGAAATCCGCCAGGAAGGGCCGGGAACCTGCCCGATCTGCGGCATGGCGCTCGAACCGGAAGAACCGTCGCTCGATGATGCGCCCAACCCCGAGCTGGTCGATTTCACGCGCCGGCTGTGGGTGGCCGGCGTGCTCACCATCCCGCTGCTGGTCGTCTCGATGTTCGCCGAAATGCTCGGGCTGCATGTCGTCAGCCCGGCCGCGTCCCCTTGGGTCCAGCTCGCGCTCACCGCACCGATCGTGCTGTGGGCGGGTGCGCCGTTCTTCGTGCGAGGGTGGCAGTCGCTCCGCACCCGCCACCTCAATATGTTCACCCTGATCGCGATCGGGGTGGGCGCGGCGTTCCTCTACAGCCTGGTCGCGACGCTAGCGCCGGGCATCTTCCCTGACACCTTCCGCACGCATGGCGGGATGGTGCCCGTCTATTATGAGGCGGCCGGCGTCGTCGTGGCGCTGGTGCTGCTCGGACAGGTGCTCGAACTGCGCGCCAGGGCGGCGACGGGGCGCGCGATCCGCGCGCTCATGGACTTGGCCCCCAAGACGGCGCGCCGGTTGCGCTCGGACGGCTCTGAGGAAGAGGTCGGCCTTGCCGACGTGGCCGCGGGCGATCGGCTGCGGGTCCGCCCCGGCGAAGCCATCCCGGTCGATGGCGTCGTGGTCGAGGGCCGGTCCTCGGTCGATGAGTCCATGCTCACCGGGGAGCCTGCGCCCGTCGTCAAGGAAGTCGACGCGCCCGTCACCGGGGGCACCGTCAATACGACGGGCAGCCTGGTCATGGAGGCGCGCGCGGTCGGCTCCGATACGATGCTCGCCCGCATCGTCCGGATGGTCGCGGAAGCGCAGCGCAGCCGTGCACCAATTCAGGCGGTCGCCGATCGCGTCTCGGGCTGGTTCGTCCCGCTGGTCGTGCTCATCTCGATCGCGACGTTCGTGATCTGGTCGCTGGTCGGCCCTGAGCCGCGCATGGGCCATGCCCTGCTCAATGCCATCGCCGTCCTGGTCATTGCCTGTCCCTGCGCCCTCGGGCTCGCCACGCCCATGTCGATCATGGTCGGCACGGGGCGCGGCGCGCACGCCGGCGTGCTGGTCAAAAATGCGGAGGCCCTGCAGGGGCTGGAGAAGGTCGATACGCTGGTCATCGACAAGACGGGCACGTTGACGGAAGGCAAGCCCAAGCTCGTCGCCATCGAGGCGACAGGCGCGATCGAGGAAGGCGAGCTGCTGGCGCTCGCCGCTGCGGTCGAGGCGCAATCCGAACACCCGCTCGCCCACGCGATCGTCACGGCCGCCAAGGAACGCGGAGTGCAGCTCGGCGCGGTCGCGGATTTCGCCTCGCAAACAGGGCTGGGTGTCAGCGCCACGGTGGAGGGCCGCCAGGTCGTGATCGGCAACGCCGCTCAATTGCGCCGGATCGGGGCCCATCCCGCTCCGCTCGAGGAAGCCGCCGACCGTCGCAGGCGCGAAGGGGCGGGCGTCATGCTGATCGCGGTCGACGGACAGCTCGCCGGCCTGGTCGCGGTCGCCGATCCGGTGCGTGACAGCGCTAGAAAGGCTATTGCCGCGCTTCGTAAGGAGGGGCTTCGGGTCGTGATGCTGACGGGCGATAATCGCACGACGGCCGATGCTGTCGCGCGCGCCGTGGGCGGGCTCGACGACGTGCGCGCCGATCTGCGACCTGAGGACAAGGCCCGGATCGTTGCCGAGCTGAAATCGAGCGGCGCGCGAGTGGCGATGGCTGGCGACGGCATCAACGACGCGCCGGCACTGGCGGCTGCCGATGTTGGCCTGGCGATGGGCACGGGCACGGACGTGGCAATCGAAAGCGCCGGGATGACGCTCACGCGCGGCGATCTTTCGGCGATCGTGCGCGCCCGCAAGCTCGCGCACGCGACGATGCGGAATATCCGGCAAAACCTGTTCTTCTCGTTCCTGTTCAATGGGATCGGCGTGCCGATCGCGGCCGGCGTGCTCTACCCCGTCGCCGGCCTGTTGCTATCACCCATGCTAGCGGGCGCGGCAATGGCGCTCTCGTCCTTCACCGTCGTTCTGAACGCGCTGCGGCTCAACGCGGTGAAGCTGTGAACATCGGGGCGGCGTCGGACGCCAGCGGCGTCTCCCAACGCATGATCCGTCATTACGAGAAGATCGGCCTGGTGCCCGCGCCGCCTCGGCGCGGGAGCTACCGGGACTATGATGACGCCGATGTTCACCGGCTGCGGTTCATCGCCAATGCGCGCGACTTGGGATTCCCGGTCGAGGAAATCCGCACGCTGCTCGGTCTGTGGTCGGATCGCGGTCGGTCGAGCGCCGAGGTAAAGGCATTGGCGGAAGCGCGCGCTGCCGAGCTGGGTCGTAAGGTGCGTGCGCTGGAAGCTATGCGGCGCTCCCTTACGGGCCTCGCCCAGGCCTGCCACGGCGATGATCGGCCTGATTGCCCGATCATCGATCGGTTGGCTGAATAACCGGACGCCGTTAGCGGCTCCGGTCCTTATCGCGCGGCGCCTGCGTCGGGGACGCGCGGCTGATTTCGCTGTCCAGCGATCCGCCCGTCTTTATCCGATCGGCGACGAGCTGGCGCGTCGACTCCCCGATGGTTTCCGCCATGCGCGCGCTCTCGCCCCGATCGCGCGCGGTCTTCATGGCCGCGTCGACGATCGCCTGCGCGGGCGCGAGGCGGGGATCGGCTTGGTTCTTCTCCGCCGTGTTCTTCAGGAACAGCTCAGCAAGGCGCTCCTGGCCCGGAGAGTGGCCGGGGGGCAAGATCGGCCGCTCCAGCGATCGCACGGCGCGCTGAAGCTGCGCCGGCTGCTGGCTGTTGATCTGGACGCCGAGCGCGGCGCCGATCTCCCGCACCCGCTCCAACGGCGTCTGCTGGGGCGTCACGACGGCATCGACCTGACGAACCCCGAGATAGGTGAGAAGGTGCGATTGGTAGATCGGCCCTTTGGCGTGGCGAACATAGGCGAGTTCGGTGCGCGCGTTGGCGATGGCGGCGGACGGCGCACCTTCCCTTATCAGCCCGCGCAGGCGGTCGGCCGCCTGCTGGCGGGCGGCCGGCAGATAGCGTTCCAGCTCCTCACGCGCCTTGGTCAGCGTCACACGGTAGCGTTGGCCCTCGGGCGGGGCGCGCTTGGGGAGCATGGCGATCCCGGCGGGGCCGATCCGCGCTTCGGGCGCGAGGTCGCGCTTGATCGCCGCTGCCGAGAGGACCGCGGCCATGCCGCGATGATCGCCGGTCAGGAAGCCGTGCCGCGACGCCTCCATCCATCGATCCTTGTCGATCGCGGCGATGCGGATCGGATGACCGGCCTCGCGGGCGAGCTGCGCCGCGTGGTGGCGCATGGCGCGTCCGTTTCCTTCGCGGAAGGGGTGAATGGCGTTGATCTCGTTGATGTGGTTGCCGAGCCGATCGAAAAACTCGTCTCGAGGAAGCCCGCGAAAGCCGCTCTGCGCTCCTACCTGGGGGCACCTCAAGGTTTGTCATATGGACAGCGGCAGTCGGAACAAATGGTCAACAAAAGCCTGAGCGTTGCCGCAAAGTATATTAAGTTTCGTGGGTTTGTGAGGTTGGACGAGTTGGAAGTTACCGGATCACCTCTCGTGATGTTTCACCCGCGGAGCTCGTAGTAGACGATCTGCCATCCATTCTTGGGACCGCGCCACTGGGTGATCTGAAAGCTATGGGCTTGTGCAGACCCGTCCAGGACGCGGCTACTCCACCGTAGCGTTTCATCGTAACTGCTTCCGGACGATAACGCACCCGCTATGCGCCGAATGGGCAGCTTGGCGGGGAGCCTGCGGATGCGTCGGCCATCGTTGCCGACAAAGATAACGTCTTCGGCCACGCTTCGTCTTGGAACAGCCAACCAGTCGACCTGTTTGCCGGCCTGCTCCTGTCGCAAAACAGACGCGATCTCTTTCGCATCGCTAACGGCTTGGATTTGGAGCTGTTCATTGGTGAGTTTTGCCGAGCACTCAGGTTCGATCGCTTGTAAACTTTCTGCCGCTAATGCCTTCGATCCATCCCGACGATAGTCGTCGATTTCCCAGCGCCACCCCTCAGCACTGTTCCGCCAAAGCGTCTTATATGATCCAACTCGATTTCCGCCATCGTACAGCCCGCCGATAACAACTGCCGACCCGCTCGGATCACAGGACGGAAAGACAAGTTCGGGTCTGCGCTCGGCATGGCTCTCGACACTCATCATTGTGAGCCACCACCTTCGGCTACTCTCGGCTGCTTGCAACATGCTGGCCACAGATGGAGAGCGCGCGGTTTCGGGCGCATGTTGTATTGGCCAGGGGTCGCTTTGTGGACCGAAACTGCGTGCCGCTGCCTGACGGCCACTGGCAAGTACAGCTTCCGAGTAGGCCCGCTCCGCCTCCAGCGCGGAATTCGGCGAACTTGCCGCTAGTAGAAGCGCGAAGATCATGGCGAAATCCTACTCCTCAATCAACGTGTCGAGCGATGTACGGGCATCTGCGCCGGATGGTTGAGCGCCCGATAGAGCGTGGCATGATGACACTTCAGCAGCTTCGCCGCTTCGCGCACCGATGTGCCTTCGCCGACGAGACGCTGTCCGAGCGCGATCTGGTCCGGAGTGAGCTTGGGCTTACGCCCGAACTTCACGCCGCGCGCCATGGCTGCCGCGCGGCCGGAACTGGTACGCTGGTGGATCAGCTCGCGCTCGAACTCCGCGATGCCGGCGAACACGGTGAGCACCATGCGTCCCGCAGGCGTGGTCGTGTCGGCCCAGGGCTCGGCGAGCGAGCGCAGCCCCGCTCCCGCCTCGTTCAGCTTCTCGGCGATGTCGAGCAGGTCGCGCGTCGAACGCGCTAGGCGATCGAGCCGGGTGACCACAACCACGTCGTCGTCGCGCAGCTGCTCCAGCATCCGGTCGAGTTCCGGTCGGGCGCGCTTGGCGCCGGACACCTTCTCCTCGAATGTCCGCCGGCATCCGGCCGCCTTCAGTGCCGTCTTTTGAAGCGTGAGATCCTGATCGTCGGTAGATACGCGCGCATAGCCGAGGAGCATGTCGCAGATGTGCATTGGAACACGGCTGATTAGCAACAGACATTTGCGACAGCGTCCGCCCTCGTGGCGTGACCGGTCAGGGCCGCTGTCACGAAACTTGAGAGTTACGCGACACCTCGCACGTGTCGGCCATAAACTATACGCTCCCGGACAGGGGGTGATCGATGGCCAGACGCGATCTGTTAACGGGCGACGAACGCCGCGCGTTGTTCGGCGTGCCCCTCGACCATGCCTCGCTCGCCAAGCATTACACGGTTGCCGATGAGGACCGGCCACTGATCGAAGCGAAGCGCGGCGACGCCAACCGGCTCGGCTTCGCGCTGCACCTCGCCCTGCTGCGTCATCCCGGCTTCGGCATACGCCACGACGATGTCGTCCCCGATTTTCTGATCCGGCACCTGGCCGCGCAACTCGACATCGCGCCCACAGCGTTCGAGGGCTACGCGCATCGCGCCCAGACCCGGCTCGAACACGCCTGGGAGGCGATGGAGCGTTTGCGCCTGCGCGCGTTCGAGGCGGCCGACGTCCCCGGCGCGCTCGGCGCAGCCACCCGCGCGGCGGAAGCGACCGAACGGGGCAAGCCGATCGCCGCGGCAGTGCTGGGCCATTTGCGTGCTGCCCGGATCGTTCTGCCCGCGCCCGCCCGTATCGAGCGGATCGGGGTGGCGGGGCGCGCCATGGCGCGCCGCCTCGCGGCCGACACGCTGGTCGATGCGCTTGCTCCGGAGCAGGTGACGGGGCTGGATGCGTTGCTGATCGTGGACCAGGATCGCAGCACGACGCCGCTCGCGTGGCTGCGCGACACGTCGGACAGCCCGACCGCGCGCAATCTCGCCGGCATTCTCGCCCGGCTCGCGCACGTGCGCCGGCTCGGGCTCGACCCGGGCATGGCCGGCCGCATCCACGAGCACCGCTTCGAGCAGCTCGTGCGCGAAGGCCACGTCGCGCCCGCGTTCCTCCTGTCCGACTACTCGCTCCGCAGAAGGCGCGCGACACTCGCCGCAGCCGTCATCGACCTGGAAGCGCGGCTCGCGGACGCCGCGATCGAGATGTTCGGCAAGCAGACCGGCCTCCTGTTCGCCAGGGCCAGGGCCGCGCAGAAGCGCGGCATCGAGGCGACCACACGCGACGTGAACCGGCTCATGCGGCTGCTGGGCGCCACGGTCGGCGCACTCCGGGTCGCGCGCGAGGACGGGTTGGACGTCTGGGCGGCGCTCGACGACGGGGTGGGCTGGACGAGGCTTCTGGACGCCGAGAGCGAGGCGACCGCGATCGCCGACCTGACTCGCGACGAGCCGCTGATCCGCGCGGCGGGGCGCTACATGACGATGCGGCGCTACGCGCCCGCGTTTTTTGACGCGTTCCGGTTCAAGGCGGCAGGCTCGCGCGACGGCGTGCTCGGCGCGATCAAGGTCGTGCGCGCGCTGAACGCGACCGGGCGGCGAGACGTACCGGCCGATGCGCCCATGCCGTTTTCCAGAAAATGGAAGGCGGCGATCACCGAGGGCGGCGTCATCGACCGCCGTCGCTACGAAACCGCCACGGTCGCGACCGTGCGCGAGCGGCTCCAATCGGGCGACCTGTGGGTGGAGGGTACGCGCGAACACCTGCGCTTCGACAGCTATATGCTCCCGCCCGGCAAAGCGGCCGAGATCGCGCTCACGCTGCCGTTCGACACCGACGTCGGCCGCTACTTGGAGGGGCGCGCCAGGCTGCTCGACTGGCGGTTGCGCCGGTTCGCAGGCTCGCTGAAGCGCGGCACGCTCGACGGCGTGGAGCTGCGGGGCGGTAACCTCAGGGTCAGCCCGCTCGCGGCCGTAACGCCCGCTGCGGCCGACAGGCTGGACGCGGCCGTCGACCGGCTCATGCCCCGCGTGCGCATCACCGAGCTGCTCGCCGAGGTGGAAGCCCGCACCGGGTTCCTGTGCGCATTTCCGGAACTGCGCTCGGGCCGCGCCCACTCCAACCCGCAGGCCGTGCTCGCCGCGATCCTGGCAGACGCGACGAACCTCGGCATCGAGCGCATGGCCAACGCCAGCCAGGGCGTCACCTACGCCCAGCTCGCCTGGACGCATGGCTGGTACGTATCGGAAGAGAATTACGCGGCAGGGCTGCGCCATCTGGTGGACGCGCAAGCCGCGCTGCCGCTCACGCGCGTGTGGGGCGACGGCACCGCGTCGAGCTCGGACGGGCAGTTCTTCCGCTCGGGCAGGCGGGGCGCGGCCGGCAGCACCAACGCGCGCTACGACCGGGAGCCGGGGCAGAAGATCTACGCCCATGTCGCCGATACCTACGCGCCCTACCATGTCCGGCTGATCTCGGCGACCGCGGCGGAGGCGCCCTATGTGCTGGACGGGCTGGTCGCGCACGGCTGCGGCATCGAACCCGCGACCCACTATGCCGATACGGGCGGCGCGTCCGACCACGTGTTCGCGCTCGCGCACCTACTCGGCTTCCGGTTCGTGCCCCGCCTGCGCGATCTAGCCGATCGCCGGCTCGGCCTGTTCCCGGGCACGGCCCGCCCCGAGGCGCTCGCGAAGCTGATCGGGCGCCCGTTCAACATCGCTGCCATCCGCGAAAGCTGGGACGAGATCGTCCGGCTCGCCGCGTCCGTGAAGGCCGGCGTGGTGCTACCGTCGGTCATGCTGAAGAAGCTGGCCGCGTACCGTCGCCAGAACCGGCTCGACTTCGCGCTCCAGGAGCTGGGCCGGATCGAGCGCACCCTGTTCACGCTCGACTGGCTAGAATCCAGGGCGCTCCGCCAGCAGTGTCAGGCTGGGCTCAACAAGGGCGAGGCGCGTCACACGCTCGCCCAAGCCGTGTTCGTCCACAAACAGGGCCGCCTGCGCGATCCGCAGTTCGAGAACCAGGCGCTGAAAGCGTCCGGGCTGACGCTGGTCACCGCCGCGATCGTGTACTGGAACACGCTTTACATGGGCCGCGCCGTCGAGCATCTGCGCGCCAGCGGCGAGCCCGCGCCCGACGAGCTGCTCGCCCATGTAGCCCCGCTAGGCTGGCGACACATCAGCCTGACCGGCGATTACCTCTGGCAAAACGCCGCTGCCGAGCTCGATCAAGACGGCTACCGCGCACTCAACATCGCCGGCGGACCCGGAGCCAAGGTGGCCTGAGCCGCCCTGTTCGCTACCTGTTCAGCTTACCGCTGTCCGTGTCACAAACCTTGAGGTGCTCCCAGCCGGATCAGCTCAGCCGCGTCAAGAAGGGGTTTGGCCACGTCCGCCCCGTCGATTTCAAGAAGCCGCAGCATCCGGGGCGCGTATCGACGAAACCGCTTATGCCCCTGAACGACATGAGTAATCGGGTCCGATGACAGCGTATCCGTCAATCGGGCCGCGACAGCGACGAGAGTCTGCAAATCCGTCCATCCCGGACTGGACGAGATGGCGTCCTCAAGAGACACGTCGTCGTTCTTCGCTTCGAGAAGGGCCGCTCCCATGTCGCGGAACGAGCGCAAGGTCTTCTGGACCTCCGGTTGCGCTCCGTCCATGCGGTCATCGCACAGCCGGGCGGCCTCCCGCCAGGTCCTGCCGACGATCCGGTCATGTGTCTCGACCACGTCATCGGCGATCGCGCGTCGCCATTCCGATACGCAGACGGCAAGGATTGCGTGGCGGCGGTCGCCCGGCAGATCACGCAATCCGTCCGCGAAATAGCGTTCACCCTGCCGACGCAGACGGGTGATGCGATGATCCGGAACATCGTGGGGACCGGTGAGAGGATGGTCGAAAACGTACGCTAAAGGGTCTCTTCAACGCC